>JAYTWP010000001.1:0-7424 GCA_043743395.1 Actinomycetota bacterium
GGGATGACACAACGCCGTTTGCGGAGCAGACCCTTGAAGGCCGGCTTGTCGGCGAGTGTCTCCGAGCGGGCGTTGATCATCGAAGAGCCGATCTTCACGTCCTTTGCCCAGACGGGCACGAGTCCCCAATGAAACGCGCGAACGACCGGGCTCGCTGAGTCGTCGCTGACGACGGCGTAGATGTCGTTGGTCGGCGCAACGTTGTAGCTCACCGGCAAAACATCGCCCTCGAGCGACGCACCGAAGTACGACGCGATCTGTTCCGGTGTGTTCGTAGAGACAAAGCGACCGCACACGCTTCGTACGGTATCTCGTCGCACAGGTCAGCTAGGTTTCTGATACACCGTCAGATTCACAAAAGGGACCAGCTATGACCGATCTGGACTTTAAGCCGTTCGATGCCGACAACCATTACTACGAGGCAACCGATGCATTCATTCGGCACATCGATCCGTCGATGGCCAAGCGCTGCATGCAGTGGGTAGAACTCGATGGGCGTCAGCGCCTTCTGGTTGGCGGCAAGGTGAACCGCTTCATCCCGAACCCCACCTTTAATCCCGTCTCGAAGCCAGGTGCGCTCGACATGTATTTCCGCGGCAAGGTCGCCGGTGGTGACCTCAAGTCGATGTTCGGTGAGCTGGACCAAATCAGCCCGGCGTACCGCGACCGCGATGCCCGACTCGAACTGATGAAGGAGCAAGGACTCGATGCTGCGTATTTCTTCCCCACCCTCGGAGTCGGTATGGAGGAGTCGCTGAGAAACGACATTCCTGCACTCACTGCAGCGTTTCGCGCCTTCAACCGATGGATGGATGACGATTGGGGCTTTGCGTACAAGAGCGCGATCTATGCGGCGCCGTACATCACACTCGCAGACCCACAATGGGCGCTCGATGAACTGAACTGGGCGATCGGGCGTGGCGTGCGAATCATCGTGATGCGCACCGCACCGGTGCCGGCCCCCGGCGGCCAGACGCGCTCCCCCGGCGACGCAATCTACGACCCATTTTGGGCACGTGCTGCCGAGGCGCGCGTCACTGTTGCGTTTCACTCGGGCGATGCCGGCTACGGCAAGTACGTCGACGATTGGGAACCGGGTGGTGACTTCGAGGCATTCAAGTTTTCGGCGCTGCGGACCATGACCGGCGACCGTGCACCATTCGACATGTTCGCGGTCTTGGTATGCCACGGTGTGTTCACCCGACACCCCGACCTACGTTGCGCGAGCATCGAGGCCGGCAGCGAATGGGTGAAGCCGCTGATCAAGAAGCTCAAGAAGGCGTACGCGCAGAATCCGTTCATGTTCGGTGCCGACCCGATCGAGCAGTTCAAGAAGCAGGTCTGGGTCGCCCCGTTCTACGAGGACGACATCCGCGGTCTCGCCGACGAGATCGGTGCCGAGCGCGTCTTGTTCGGCAGCGACTACCCGCACGCCGAAGGTCTCGCGGTACCGATGGCGTTCGTCAACGATCTCCACGGATTCACTGCGGGTGAGACTCGCCTCATCATGCGCGAGAACGCTCTCGAACTGATCGGGGCCTGATCGTGACCATGCCACAGGTGGGTCCCGGCGGCATCGGCATCATCGAGACGATGATGGGCTTCCCCGATCCCGACCCGCGTCGGCTCTATGAATTCTTTCGCCCCAACATCAAAGATGTCGCCAGTAAAGAGACGATGTTTCCGGTGGAATACCTGTTCAAAGGTAATGTCCCGGGCGCACTGCCGGAAACGTTGGACCCGATCCAGGTAGCAATCGACACGATGGACCACTTCGGCATCGAGCGCTCGCTCATCGGTATCGAGGGTGATCTCGGGCAAGACGCGATGCGCCTGCACCCCACCCGGTTCATTCCGTCAGTGTCAGCCGACGGCAACAAGGGTGTGGACGAAGTTCGCAAAATTCGCCGTGCTCACGAAGAGTTCGGGCTGCGCGCCGTCGGTACGTTTCCGGCGGGTTGTCATCCGCAGATACCAATCGACCATGCGCGTTGGTACCCGATCTACTCGGTGTGTGCGGAGCTCGGCATCCCGATCTTCATCTGTGCAGGCATCCCCGGCCCGCGGCTGCCCAGCATGTGCCAACACGTCGAGTTGCTCGACATCGTGTGCTACGACTTTCCCGAGTTGAACATCGTCACCCGCCACGGTTGTGAGCCGTGGACCGAACTCGCCGTGAAGCTCATGCTGAAATGGCCGAACCTGTACTACAGCACCAGCGCGTTTGCGCCGCAGCACTACAACCAACGCATCATCGACTATGCCAACACGCGCGGCGCCGACAAGATCATCTACGCCGGCTATTGGCCGATGGGGCTCACCTACGAGCGCATCATGGGTGACATGCCCAACGTGGGGTTCAAGGACGATGTGTGGCCCAAGTTCCTTCGCGAGAACGCGATGCGGGTACTCGGTCTCGACTAAGAGCCCCCTGTGTCAGGATCCACAGCCGATCTGAAGGACCACGTTTTGATCGGTTCGCCAGGCGGCAACTTGGGCCCTTTTGCCCAAACTGAAATACAATCGATCTACAGCCTGGTGTTTGACCGGATGCGAGCTAATCTCGGCCCGAGTGCAAGCCAATCCCGACTCCTCTGCCGCGCTCGGGTATCGGCCAGGTCTCGACGGCATGCGTGCGCTGGCGGTGCTCCTCGTTGCGGGTGTTCATACTCACCCCCGCCTTGTGCCAGGCGGCTCAGTGGGGGTCGATGCGTTCTTCGTGCTCAGCGGGTTCTTGATCACCACGCTGCTCGTCGAGGAACTCGACTCGCGAGACCGCATCTTCCTTGGTCGTTTCTATGCGCGTCGAGCTCTGCGGTTGGTGCCCGCATTGGCCGGATTGCTCTTCGTGGTCACCTTCTGGGCAGTGTTCGTGGCGGCGCCCGGTACGCAGCACAAGGCCCTGATGGAGGTGCTTGCGGCGGGTTCATATACCCGCAACTTCACGTGGTGGTCGCACGTGCCGGGAACGTTGTTGGGGCATACGTGGTCGCTCGCGGTCGAGGAGCAATTCTATTTGGTCTGGCCGCTGCTGCTCACGCTGTGCTTGCGGCCACGCAGGTCTGGCATGGGCGTGGCGGCCGTCTTCGTGGCGATTTTCGTGGCGTTTGCGTCGTTCCGGTCGGCCCACATTGCCGGGCCGGGACTGCTGTTCGTGCAACGGCCCGAAGCTCTTCTGCTCGGCTCAGCGATGGCTTTGCTCCGCCGAGAGCACGGCCACAAGTGGATCGGCCCAGTTGCGGCGAAACGTGGTGCGGCCGCGATCACGATGGGATCAATCGGGTTGATCGGTCTAGCCGCATGGGACGGTGCTGACACATTCTTCAGCGTTGGCTTCATGCTCGCCGCGTTGTGCTCTGCTCTGCTGATCATCGGCTTGGTCACGAACGATCACAGCTGGCCATCGCGTGTGTTCGCATCGCGTCCCGCAGTCGCCTTGGGGCGCGTCTCATACGGCTTCTACCTGTGGCACATGCCCGTACTGAGGTGGACCGACGATCGCCTCATCGGTCGTACTGCGCTGGTTCGCGTCCCGCTCGGTCTTGGCCTGGCCCTGGCCGCGACCCTGGCGTCGTACCGACTATTGGAGATCCCAGCGCTTCGCTTCAAGCGACGCTTCCACGCTCCCGAACCCATTCCTGTGCTCCAATGATTCAGGTCGCGTGTCCCTCGTGTCATCGCGAGTTGCAGCCACACCCTCACTCGTGGACGTGCGAGAACTGTGGCGAGCAGTACTCGATCATCGACGGCATCAATCGGTTCCTCCCCTCAGAGCGGGGGGCCTACTTCGATCGGTTCCTTCACGACTACACGACGGTGCGACTTGCCGAGGGACGCGCGTCCGAGGACCCTGCATACTTTCGTCGCCTACCCGAGCCCACGGTGGGCGGCCCAATGGAATGGCAGTGGAGGTTACGTGAGCGGTCGTGGCGAACGGTTCGCGCTCGATTGATCGCGGATGCACCACCGGCTGTCTCGGTGCTCGATGTCGGCGCCGGGGTTGGATGGCTCTCGAATCGACTCAGCGAAGCCGGGCACACTGCACACGCAATCGACCTCACCGTTGATCAACACGATGGCCTCGGCGCGGCGCGGCACTTCGCCACGTCGTTTGCCCGCTCACAGGCGGAGATGGACGCGTTGCCGGTGGCCGACGGCTCGGTCGATCTCGTCATCTACAACGCCAGCCTGCACTATTCGAGCGACTACCGACGAACACTCTCTGAAGCCCTTCGCGTGCTGACCCCAGGCGGTCGTGTGGTCGTAATCGACTCGCCCATGTATCGCCACGCTGCAGCCGGCGACGCCATGGTTGCCGAACGCCACGCGGATTTCGAGCAGCGGTTCGGCTCCCGATCTGATTCCGTGCCCTCGGTGGGATACCTCACACCGGACATGCTGCGCGATCTATCCATCGCCCTCGATCTGCGTTGGACCCGACATCACCCCTGGTACGGATGGGCGTGGGCACTCAAGCCGTGGCGTGCCCGACTCAGACGCAAGCGACAGCCAAGCCGCTTCGTGGTTCTCGTCGCGTCGCGACGCAAACGTTAGGTGGACCCGGAGCCGAAGAGCAATTGATCGAGGCCGCGGATGAGACCTGTGATCTCCAGCACTCGCTTGGCTGCCAGGAGCGTGCCCACAGCGTAGGGTTCGGCGCTGGATCCGGCGTCGTGACGGATGGTCAGTCGTTCGTCGGGCAAGCCGAAGAGTGTCTCGAAGGCAATGACGAAGCCCGGTAGTCGCAGCGAATGAACCTGCGTTCCTCCGATCGTGGCACCGCGCGCTTGTCTCGCTCCGTGTACTTGATCAAGCGGAACAGCGAGCGGCGCTTGCTCGATCTCGCCCATGGCTTCGGCAAGTTCTTGCACCGTGCCGCTTGGCGCATCTACCTTGCCGGCGCTGGCATAGTCGATGATCTCCCAGGAAGGTACGTACTTGGCGGCCAGCAACGAGAAGTGCTTGGCGAGGGTCGCTGTGATCGAGAAGTTACCTGCGGCGACAACACCCAGTTCGTTCGCGAGAGCCGCCTGTTCGATCTCGCTGTAGTCGCTCGCTGTGAGGCCTGAGGTGCCGAGGACGACGCGGATTCCTTCCTCGAGCGCCTGCATCGTTCTGGCCTTGACCGAATGCGGATCGGTGTAGTCGATCAACACGTCGGGCGACACGCCATTGGCCAACACGTCGTCGAGCGATCCGCAAACGTTGAGACCTGTCGCAGGCAAGCCAAGCACCTCGCCGAGGTCGCGCCCAACCGTCTGGCGGGCAATCGCACCGACCACTTCGAACTCGTCTGAGAGGACCAAATGGCGTGCCACCACGCTTCCGGTCCATCCTGTTGATCCGGCGACGCACACTCTTATGGTCATTGTCTTCCCCCCGTCCGGGCGGCGCCCGTGCTGCGTGCACAGGCTATGGCACCGATCGTGCGGCAGATTTGTTCGTCAAGAAATTGGCAAGAACTGTCGAACTCGGCCAGCGATGACCGATGCCAATACCATGAGCAAACATGCCGCTGGCGGGCGGCGCTTCGATCCGATGAGCGATGCATGGCCAATGGTCATCGTCGACATCCTCGCGGTCGTGATGCTTGCATGCTTGGCCAAAGTTATTGCCGATGCATCTGGTACAGGCCTCACTGCCTGGTATGTCTTTGCCGGCGCAGCGGTGGTGCTCATCACTGTCTTCGTCGCGTTGCCGTTGCGGGTTTCACTCCGTGCCCAACGCAGGACGGCCGATGAAACGCAGACGACACTTCGTCATCAGAACGAACGTCAACAGTTCGACGCTCGACTCAACCGCGCGTTGGAGATGGCCGACTCTGAGGTCGTGGCTTTGAACATGGCGGCGCAGGCGCTGTCATTGTGCGGGGACGATCTGCACGGTTCGATCTTGCTCGCTGACAACAGCGACGCGCACCTCCAAACCGTCGTGACGACTCATGGCTGTGCGTCGCACGGAACCTGCGATGTGGCAACACCGCGCGGTTGCCCGGCGGTTCGGATCGGCCACACGTTGTCCTTCGAGTCGAGCGAGAAACTCGACTCGTGCCCACACCTCACCGAGCACGGAGTGCCCACGCTCGCAGCACTGTGCGTGCCCGTGAGCGTCGTCGGACGAGCCACCGGCGTCGTACACGTGACCAGAGACGGCCGCCCATTCACCGACGACGAACGCGCCAAGATCGAAACCGTCTCGCATAGCTCCGGGCAACGTGTGGGTATGTTGCGCGCGACCGCACAAACCCAGCTTCAAGCGAGCACCGATTCATTGACGGGCTTGTTCAACCGGCGAACGATGGAGAACTCCGTTCGCCAACTTGCCGCCGACGGTGTGCCTTACGCAGTCAGCATTTGCGACCTCGACCACTTCAAGGTGCTCAATGACACGTACGGTCACGATACGGGCGACCGCGCCCTTCGTCTCTTCGCACGGACGCTGCGCAACACAGTTCGTGCCTGCGACTTGGTCTCGCGCCATGGCGGCGAGGAGTTCGTCGTGGTCATGCCCCACGCCGACGCAGATGCAGCCGCCGCAGTGATGGACCGGCTCCGCCTCGAGTTGTTGGCTGCAGTCAGCGACGGACGCACCCCGAGTTTCACTGTGTCGGCCGGCATTGCCGACACCGTCGAATCGAGCGATTATCAGCGTCTGCTCGGCATCGCTGACGAACGGCTGTTAGCCGCAAAGCGCAGCGGCCGCGACCGCGTGCTGACATCCACAAAGCCGTAGGGCACGACGCCACGCACGACGCCACGCGTGTACCGACCGGTCCCGGCTGCACCCACAGCACCTCTTTGGGTTAGCTTCCGGGCGTGATAGACACAGAGACGGTACGCGCAAAGTATCGAATACAGCGCGACAAGCGCCTGCGTGCCGAAGGCAACGAGCAGTACATCGAGCCGACCGGCCGATTCGCACATCTGCTCGAAGATCCCTATGTGGAGCGCGTCGAACGCGCGCCCTTGTTCGATGAAGTGACGGTCGCGGTAATCGGCGGAGGCTTCTCTGGTCTCGTCACCGGTGCCCGCCTGAAGCAGGCCGGCCTCGACGACGTTCGTATCATTGAGGGTGGTGGCGATGTCGGAGGCGCGTGGTATTGGAACCGGTATCCCGGCGCGATGTGCGACACCGCAGCCATGGTGTACTTGCCGCTGCTCGAAGAGACGGGGCACATGCCCAGCCAGAAGTACGTGTTCGCGCCGGAAATCTTTGCGCACGCGAAGCGGATCGCCACGCACTTCAGCCTCTACGAGAACGCACTGCTTTCGACCCAGGTCAGCAGTCTCGAATGGGACGACGAGGCCTCGCGGTGGGTGATCCACACCAACCGTGGCGACGCGATTCGCGCACGCTTCGTGACGATGGGAACCGGTCCGTTGCATCGGCCCAAGCTTCCGGGCATCCCCGGGATTGAGTCGTTC
>JAYTWP010000002.1:0-14907 GCA_043743395.1 Actinomycetota bacterium
ACCGCTGCGCGCACTGTGTCGGGGAACAGCGTGAGCCACGTCGCTCCAAGCTCGCTGCCGTAGCTGAAGCCAAAATACGAGATCTTCGTTTCGCCCAGGGCCCGACGGATCGAATCCATGTCGCGGGCCGAGTTGTTCGTGCCGATGTACTGCAGGATTTTGGCGTTCTTGGTGGAGCAGTTCGTCTCGAACTCCTTCGCAAGATCAATGATCTGCTGGCGTTCCTCGGCGTTGTCGGGGGTGATGTCAGTGCCGGCGAAGTAGCGGTCGTAGCTGTCCACGCAGTCGATGGCCGGTGTGCTCTTGCCTGTTCCGCGGGGGTCCCATGCAACGATGTCGAAACGAGCGAGCAATGCCGGACTGTACGTTCGGTCGGCAAAAACAGCGAAGTCGCTGCCGCCAAAGCCGGGTCCACCGGGATTGACCAAGAGGCTGCCGATGCGCTGGCTGGGGCTGGTGGCCTTGTGCCGAGCGACATAAATATCGAACGAGCCCTTCGAGGGATCTTTGTAGTCGATCGGTACCTGCAGGCTGCCGGTCTGCACCAAACGGTTGGAGGCAAGGGTCTTCCAGCCGAATGCATCGGTGGAGGAATCGGGCACGGACGTCTCGGCGCCCGTGGAATCGGTCTGGCCGGTCGCTGTGCCATCCGTTCCGGTGTTCTCTGTGGACGGGATGGACGGGTTGGTGCGGGACGCACTTCCCGTTGCCTTCACGCCATCGTTGCGGCCGTCGCCACATGCCGTTGCGAGGAGAGCCATGCACACCAAGGCTGACGTAAGACGCAGAGAACGCATGGCCGGAATGGTACAAGCTGCGTCACAAGGCGCCCTTTCACCCTGATCGATGTCGTCGTGCGGGCTCGATGACCTATGCATCAACCGTCGCCGTAGCCTTTGCCCTCATGCGAATGGGCCCCCACATGATGCTGCCAGGTGACGCCGACGCCGTGAAGGGTGCGCGGCTGAACCGGGATGCTCTTCGCCGGGTGTGGATCTTTGCACGGCCATACCGAGCCAACATCAACGGCTTCCTCCTGACCATCGTGCTCTCCGCGCTCTTATCCCTGGTCGCGCCGTTTGCCTTTCGCCGGATCATCGATCAATCCATTCCGAACAAGGACCGCGGTCAACTCACCATGCTGGCCGTGATCGTGGTGCTCGCCGCGATCGGCGATGCCGGCTTCGCCATTGTGCAGCGTTGGTTCTCGGCGCGCATCGGCGAAGGTCTGATCTATGACCTCCGCGTTGCTTTGTTCGACAAGGTGCAGCGCATGCCGATCGCTTTCTTCACCCGTACGCAGACAGGTGCCGTGATCAGCCGGTTGAACAACGACGTGATCGGGGCACAGTCGGCCGTCACGAGCACGTTGGGCAGTGTGGTCAGCAACATCGTCGTGCTCGCGACCACGCTGATCGCAATGGCGTCTCTGGAGTGGCGGCTGACCCTGCTGTCGCTGGTCGTTCTGCCGGTCTTCATCATTCCGGCCAAGCGAGTCGGCAAACGGTTGCAGTCCATCTCCCGTCAGCAAATGGAATACAACGCCCAGATGAATACGCAGATGACCGAGCGCTTCAACGTGAGTGGGGCCTTGCTCGTCAAACTGTTCGGTCGTCACAATCGTGAGGTCGCCACGTTTTCCAAGCGCGCCGTTGGCGTCCGCGACACCGGCATCAAGTCGGCGATGTACGGCCGCGTGTTCTTTGTGGCCCTCGGACTCGTGGGCGCGCTCGGAGCAGCGGCCGTGTATGGCGTCGGCGGTCACCTCGCGATCTCGGGCAACCTTTCGGCCGGCACACTCGTGCTCCTGGCAACGCTCGTGTCGCGCATCTACCAGCCGTTGACAGGACTCACGAATGCCCGCGTCGATCTGATGACGTCGTTCGTGAGCTTCGAGCGCGTCTTCGAGGTGCTCGACGCCCCGGTTTCCATCGTTGACGCGCCCGACGCTGTCGACTTGGTCAACCCAGCCGGTGCGGTCGAGTTCGTGAATGTAACGTTCCGGTACCCACCGGGTTCAGCTGTCTCCATCCCCTCACTCGAGGCCCCCGGTCCGCAGGGCGCCGATCCCGACCGCGATGTCCTGCGCAATCTCTCGCTCTCAATTGCACCGGGCGAGACCGTTGCACTCGTTGGCTCGTCTGGAGCCGGCAAGACCACGCTCGCATCGCTCATCACGCGCTTGTACGACGTCACGGGCGGCGCAGTGCTCGTGGACGGACACGATGTCCGCTCGCTCACTGCCGAATCGCTGCGAGCCTCCGTCGGCGTCGTTTCACAAGACCCGCATCTGTTCCACGAGAGCATCGAATCGAACCTACGGTATGCCAAGCCCGACGCCACCGTCGCCGAACTCGACGAAGCCTGTCGCGCCGCTCGCATCTACGACACCATCGCCACGTTGCCCGACGGATATGCCACTGTGGTCGGCGAGCGCGGATACCGGCTCAGCGGCGGCGAAAAGCAGCGGCTGGCGATCGCGCGCATGCTGCTGAAGAATCCGGCGGTCATGATCTTGGACGAGGCAACCAGCCATCTCGACAACGAGAACGAATCGCTCGTGCAGGCGGCTCTCGACAACGCGCTTCAGGGTCGTACGGCATTGGTCATTGCCCATCGTTTGTCGACGATTCGTGACGCTGACCGCATCGTGGTGCTCGATGACGGCGAAGTCGTGGAGCAAGGCACGCACGACGAGCTCATGGCGCTCGGAGGGTTTTACGCTCGCCAAGAGTTGGTCACCCAGTCACTGATCATCTAGATGATTCTGGCGGCAGTCACATTTCGACCGGCGATACTGCAGTTGCGAGTCCAGAAACATCTCTGTCATACCCCTGCAGCAAGATCTGCCCATGAACAATGCCGGTGGTCTCGCGATCGCACTCATCCTGCTCGTTGTCGCAGGGGGTATCGGCGTCGCCATTGGTACCAGGCGCCCGCACGCTCACAACACCAGCACCCAGGTCGAACAGGCGCTGCAGGCCGCGATCTCGACTCTGCAAGTTCAGGCCAGCCACGAGCGAGACACCGCAATCAGCGCAGCACTCCAACAAATGGCGCTCATCGGACGGGAACAGCTCGGCGCTCAATCTGCCGCAGCTGCCGCCGATCTGTCGGTCAAGAAAGACATCATCGACGCACGACTCGGGCAGATCCAGACCGACGTGCGCACCGATCTCGATCGTCTCGTTACGCTCGTCGGTCAACTCGGCGAGTCCACGTCGCAACGGTTCGGTCAGGTCGACCAATCGTTGCGACACCACGTCGAGATCACACAACGGCTGTCGAATACCACCCAGAGCCTGCGCGAGGCACTCGCGAGTCCCAACACTCGGGGCCAATGGGGCGAACGCATGGCCGAGGACATCATTCGTTCAGCCGGGCTCATCGAGCACAAGCAGTATCTCAAGCGCACTGCCGTAGCTGGAGACGCGCACGGCATCCCCGACTTCACGTTCCTCCTGCCAAAGGGTCACGTGCTGTTCATGGACGTCAAGTTCCCGATGGCGGCGTATCTTCGCTATCTCGACGCAACGACCGACACCGACCGTGCGGCCCAGCGCGCCACCTTCTTGCGCGATGTCCGTATGCGCGTCAAGGAACTCGCTCGACGCGAGTACGCCCAGGCCGATGAACGACCTTCCATCGACAATGTGTTGCTGTTTGTACCCAACGAAACCCTCAGTGCGTTCATTCACGAGACTGATCCCGACCTCATCGACGAAGCGATGCAGCAGCATGTGGTGATCTGCTCTCCACTCACGCTCTTCGCGTTCCTGGGTGTCATCCGCCAGGCATTCGACAACTTCATGATCGAACAGACCAGCCACGAGATGCTGCAGATGCTCGGCGCGTTTGCACAGCAGTGGACCAAATACACCCAGTCGGTCGACAAGGTGAAGCGCCAGTTCGACACCGTGGCCAACTCGTTCCAAGAACTCGCAACCACTCGGCGACGAGCGCTCGAGCGACCGCTGAAGGATCTCGAAACGTTGCGTCTCGATCGAGGCGTCGAAGTCAACGCTGCACTCTTCGGCCCCGACATTCTGGAACTCGAGGGCTACACCAACCCCGAGACGTGAGGTCTGCGAGCGTTCAAGTGGTTCACTGGTGGGACTTCATTCGTCGATTCTGGGGGAAGTGTTATGGCTGACTCGGCCAATGCGGCGTCACCGCCGCCAGAAGTACAGCCAGCGACAACCGATCACGTGGTGCCCGCGTGGTGGGGTGCGCTGGTCGGAATCCTCGCCGCCGGTAGCGGGCTCGCCGCCGGCGAACTCATCGCCGGTCTGTCGCGAGTCCTGCGGCCGCCAGTGGTGAGTGTCGGAGACAGAGTCATCGACCGCGTGCCACGCGGCCTCAAGGAGTGGGCGATCCGATCCTTCGGTACCAGCGACAAGACCGTGCTGGTGTGGAGCATCGTCATTGTGGTGGCAATGGCGGCAGTCGTGGTCGGCATCGTCACCGTTCGGGGTCGCACGGACATCGGCATTGCGTTCGCTGTCCTCTTTGGACTGCTCGGCGCATGGGCAGGTGGCGTTGGTCGCAACACCCACAGCATCGGGGTGCTCCCATCCCTCGTATCAGGCGCAGTAGCGGCTGGCGTGTTGTTGATAGGTCATCGCCTCGCTCAACCACGGGACGTGCGTTCCGCAGCGGTCGCACCTCTCACTCGTCGCCCTCCTGCGCAAAGCATGACCAAGCCCCAGCTCGACAGACGGCGTTTCTTGCTCACCACGGGCGGCATCGCACTCGGCGCGGTGACCGTTGCTTGCATCGGAAGGAGCATGCAGCATCGTTTCAATACCGCGCTCGAACGCGCTGGGGTCCGGCTCCCTGCGGCCAAGCAACCGTTGCCGCCACCACCTGCCGATCCGGCCGTTACCACCGAAGGCCTCTCGCCCCTGCTCACCCCGATCGCCAGCTTCTACCGAATCGATACGGCGTTGTCGTTCCCGTCGGTGTCTCTGAACTCGTGGCGGCTCAACATCACTGGCATGGTGGACCGGGAGCGCACGTACACGTACGACGAACTACTCGATCGCGAATTGATCGAACGCGACATCACGATCTCGTGCGTGTCCAACGAGGTTGGCGGTGATCTCGTTGGCAATGCACGTTGGATCGGGTGCCGGCTCGACGACCTGTTGCACGATGCTGGCATCAAGCCCGACGCGGACCAGATCATGGGAGTGTCTGTCGACGATTTCACGGCCGGCTTTCCCGTCGCCACCCTCGATGGGCGCGACGCGATCGTTGCCTTCGGCATGAACGGCGAGGCGTTACCGGTCAAGAATGGCTTCCCGGCGCGACTCATCGTGCCTGGCTTGTACGGATACGTCTCTGCCACCAAATGGCTGAGTGAGATCAGACTGACGCGATTTGACCGTGAAGAAGGCTTCTGGATACCCCGTGGCTGGTCCGCGCTGGCACCTGTGAAGACACAGTCGCGTATCGATCGCCCGGGCTCGAAAATTGCCGCCGGCACGGTCGCTATCGCTGGCGTCGCCTGGGCTCCCCACAGGGGCATCAACAAGGTCGAAGTTCAGATCGACGACGGACCATGGACAGCAACCACCCTCGGGCCCTCGCTCAGCGATGACTCCTGGCGCCAGTGGTGGTTGAAATGGAACGCCACCCAAGGCAAGCACCAAATCCGTTGCCGGGCGACCGACGGCACCGGGGAAACTCAAACCGAAGATCGCGCCGATGTCGCTCCAAACGGAGCCACAGGTTGGCACACCGTTCGCGTCAACGTCGCGAGTTGAAGCGCCGGCCGTCACAGCCTTGGGGCAGAATCGCGTCATGAGCCAGCCGGCATTCGATCTCGAACTCGACGCCGACGCGGAGCGCACCTACTCCGTGGCCGAACTCGCCGAAGCAGTGAACGGCTCGCTGAAAAGCCGATTCGGCGACGGTGTGTGGGTTCGTGGAGAGATCCAGGGGTACACCGAACGTGGTGCACATGCGTACTTCCGCATCGCCGAGTCCGGCGACAGCGGCAAGGCCGTGCTCGATGTCGCGCTCTTTGCCAACATCCGAGTCCGTCTCCGGCCCCTGCTACAAAAGCACCGACTGCAACTCGCCGACGGCATGAAGGTGCGGATTTTCGGCTCGCTCGACTTTTACGCACCGACAGGCAGACTCAGCCTGAAGATGTCCGGCATAGATCCGCGCTACACACTCGGCGAAATGGCTCTCCAGCGAGACGAGATCATCCGACGCCTCGTGGCGTCTGGCGCCTACGACGCAAACCGTCGATGTGCCCTTGTGCTCGTGCCGTTGCGTCTCGGGATCATCACCAGCGTCGGCAGCGCAGCGTGGCATGACTTCACCCACGAGCTCGAGCAAAGCAAGTTGGGTTTCGTCCTTCGTGTCGTGGACGTGCGCGTGCAGGGTGAACTCGCTGCCGACATGGTGACGGCCGCGATCGATGATTTGTGTCACTGCGACGACCTCGACGTGTTGATCATCGTGCGCGGAGGCGGTTCGCGTTCAGAGCTTGCAGCGTTCGACACCGAGTCGATCGCTCGGGCGATCGCTGCCTCGCCGATACCAGTCTTCACCGGCATCGGACACGAGATCGACCGAAGCGTGGCCGACGAGGTCGCCCACTCTGCGTTCAAGACACCGACGGCGTGCGCGGGCGCGCTGATCGAACGCGTGCAGAACTTCGTAGTACGAACTGAGACTGCGTGGCATGATCTTGCCGCACTTGCTGGTCGCCAGATCGATCAATCCGTCACGGGACTGTTCGACACTGCCCGGCGCATCGAGCAGCGCACAGTCGCCGCCGTCGAGCGGGGCGACCAACGTCTTGCTGATCGTTCCCTTCGCGTGGCCATCTCGTGCAGACGCGCGCTTGACCAGGCATCTGGCCACCTCGACACATCGGCCACGCGGGTCGGCCGCCGAGCACTCCAGTTCGCCGCCCAAGAACTACAGACCCTGGGTCAGATCGAGGCCCGCGTTCGGTTGCTCGATCCAGCGCACACGCTGGCTCGAGGCTGGAGCCTGACCCGCACGATCGACGGACACGTCGTGCGCAGCGCTACCGAACTCACAGTCGGCGCTGAGATCGTCACCACGTTCGCATCCGGCACCGCGCACAGCAGGGTCGAATCGCTCGGCCACGATACTCACACGAACGACGCAGAAGGGCTCCAACATGAATGACTCACTGGGCTACGCCGAAGCACTCGCAGAGCTCGAGGCCATCCTGGCCGAACTGGAACGCGACAACGTCGATGTCGACCGTCTTGCCAGCCAGGTGCAGCGGGCGGCCGAGCTCATTCGGTTGTGCCGTGAGCGAATCGGCAATGCTCGGCTCCAGATCGAGCACGTTGTCGCCGAATTGGGTAGCTGAGCGTCGACGCCAGGTTCCTCTCGGCGGTGGCCGGTAGCCTTCCATCGTGGTTCCTGTCGCACCAGCGTCGCTCACTCCCATCGCTGCCCGGGTCGACACGCGCCTTCGGGCACTCATCGATTTCGAGGACGACCGGTGGTCGCACTTCGATGACGTCCTCACCGACCCATTCATCGCCATTCGGGGGTTGGTCCTCGGCGGAGGCAAACGACTCCGTCCTGCATTTTGTCACTGGGGCTTCGTCGGTGCTGGCGGTGAACCCGAGAGCCAACAGATCATCGACGCTGGCGCGGCGCTCGAACTTCTCCATGCATTTGCGCTCTTCCACGACGACGTCATGGACGGCTCGTCCACGCGGCGGGGCGAACCGACAGTGCACACCGTGCATGAGCAGCGCCACGGCGGCGACTGGGCAGGCGAGGCGCGCCGCTACGGCGAGGGCGTCGCCATCCTCGTGGGCGATCTCACCTTTGTCTATGCCGATCAACTGATGCGCGGCGCTTCGGGGCCTGCATGGGACGTATGGAATGAGCTTCGCATCGAGCTCAACATCGGCCAATACCTCGACATCGTGGGCTCGGCTCACCGCGAACGTCGTTGGGACAAGGCCGCCCAGATCTGTCGATACAAAAGCGGCAAGTACACCATCGAACGCCCGCTTCACCTTGGTGCATTGCTCGCTGCGCCAGACCGAGCAGACGAGCTCGTGGGTCCGCTGTCCACCTACGGACTCCCTCTCGGCGACGCATTTCAAATGCGCGACGACGTACTCGGGGTATATGGCGACACGCTCATCACCGGCAAGCCCGTTGCCGACGACATCCGCGAAGGCAAGCCAACACCGCTGATGGCGTTGGCGTGCGCAGCGGCCACACCGTCGCAGATCGCGGTGCTCGAACTCGTCGGTGAACCCGGACTCAGCGATCAGGAAGTCGCCGAGGTGCAGCAGGTGATCATCGACACGGGTGCGCTCGCCGAACTCGAGTCACACATCAGCAGGCTCACCGACGAAGCCCTCGCCGCGCTCCCCGACATCCCCATCACCCCGCAGGCCCGTGACGAACTTGCCCAGCTTGCTCATTACGTCAGCTGGCGAGACATCTGACCGCTTCAGGTCACGCGCTGGTACTCGGCCAAGGCCTCACGAATCGGTGCTTGTGCCACGCCGACTTCGTCGGCAACCGCTGACAGCCACAACGGGCGCACCACCGATGAAACCGTAATCGGCTCGTCGATGCCGGACCCTTCGACAGCCATCCGCACGAACAGAGTCGCGTAGTCAGGCGGGCGCAAATCGCGCGACATCTCGAACAGCACGTATGTATCGGGAGGCGTGCTGCGCGGCTCGAGTGCAAGAAAGCTCGACGACGTCGGAACCACAGCGCCCCCAGCCAAACCCGGGCCATCGGCGAGCACGGCCCCGCGTACGGAACGGGCACGTGCCCCGGCAAGCTGCAGCGCGATATAGGCACCGAGTCCGCGGCCGACAACGGTGATTTCTTCGAGCGCTGCGAGTGCAGCATCCGCGTCGGCGAGCAGCATCTCGGCGCTGTAGCCGCCTCCGCGAGGAACCGTAGACGCACCATGACCCGTGAAATCGAGCGCAGAAACCGGACCGATCCAGTCGCGGCACCATGCCGGCTCGGAGGCCGGTGCGTGCTCGCCAAGACCATGCAGCAACAGCAACGCGCGGCCGTCACCCTCGCGGAGATGATGGAGCGCCAGGGAGACTTTGCCGTGGCGCAGCATCGAGATCCGGCTCACGATGTTCCGCCGAGAAAGTCGAGCACCATCTGCGAGACGAGTTCGGGTTGCTCGATGTGCACGAAATGTCCGACGTTGTCGAGCACTTCACACCGACCACCATCGGGAAGATGTGCGGCGACGTGATGCGGCAACGTGCCCCAACCCATCTCCTCAAGTTCACTGCCGAGGATGCCGAAGAACGGCATCGGCAATCCGGGGAGACGAGAAATGGTCCACTCGGGTCGCCATGGCCCAAACCCACCAAACCGCATCGCGGGGTCGATCTTCCAGCGCCACCCGTCGGCATCGTGACGAGCGCCGACCGTGACGAGATGGCAAAGCCATTCGTGCGACAAACGCGGGTTCATCCGTCCGCGGCGGCGGGCGAGATCTTCGAGCGTGCCGGGCTTTCGCGATGCCTGGCTCACCTTGCGTCGGTCATCGAGCCACCGCTCGACATCTCCGCTCATCATCCGCGTTCTATCGTGATCGGATACGTCGGGGATCCGACGCTTGTAGGGAATGCCGTCGATGTTGACGAG
Organism: Actinomycetota bacterium; assembly: GCA_043743395.1. Lineage (GTDB taxonomy): Bacteria > Actinomycetota > Acidimicrobiia > Acidimicrobiales > Ilumatobacteraceae > WLMZ01. The sequence goes on from JAYTWP010000002.1 coordinate 9,655, forward strand.
ATGGCTGAACCGAAACGGCTGCGCATCGGCGAGTTGAATCATCAAGGCGCCACCCTTCGAATGTCCGAGGACCGGCGCAGGTTTACTGGTGACAGAATCCATTACCGCCATCGCATCGCGCATGTCGCCGTCCCACGAATACAGTTCCGTGTGGTCGCTATCGCCGTGCCCGCGTTGGTCCCAGCTAACGACGCGCCACCCCGCCGCGGCGAGCATCGGGGCGAAGACGTCGTAGGTCCGTGCGAAATCGAACCCCCCATGCACCACGAACAACGGCTCGGCGCGCTCGGCGCCCCACTCGTGAACCGCAATGTTGACCTGGCCCGCGGCGACGAAGTAGTCGCGATCCGGGGCCATCGCACCGGGGTATGCGCCCAGGCTCGCGTTCGAAGATGGTGTGAACTCCACTGCGATGAATCTACGCGTAGCATGACCGCGATGAGGTATTACGCGCGCACTGCGAACCTGTTCGCCGCCCTAGCGATCGGCCTCACACTCGCAGCATGCACGGCCACCAAGCAATCGGCGAACGACACGTTGCCGCCGATTGTCACCACGACGACCACAACAACATTGCCGCCGACCACAACGACGATTCCGAAGGTGTACGTCGTCCAACGTGGCGATTCGTTGTCGGGCATCGCCAAGAAGTTCGGCGTCAGCGCCGCCGTATTGGCCGGCTTCAACAACATCACCGACCCGGACAAGATCCAGGCGGGCCAGAAACTGAAGCTGCCGCAGCCCGGAGACGTCGTCGTCACTGCGCCCCCCACGACGGTCGGTCAAACTCCAACCCCAACGACGGGTCGCCCGATTGCGACCGTGCCTGCCACCATTGTCGCGAGTCCCCCTGCAACGGCGTGACCCGCAGGTCAGGTTCTAGACTGGTTCCATCACATCGTTTTGGCCTACGCAGGAGCATTGGTCGGTCAGTATTCCGCTGCACACCCCACATCTGCGGATGCCGATTCTTGACGCAACCGGGTTTGTGCAACGCAGTCCAGCCGACTTCGAGGTGCCACCCTCCGAATACGAGGCACTGACCTACCTCGACTGGAAGCGCGGTGGCGACACCAACTTCGCCCCATTGGCATCTGCCGATGGCGAACTCGCCTGCCGCGGGTTTTGGGGCAAGGACAAAACCGACAAAGACGCGCTCTGGACCACGAACGCCGAGCTCGCACCAACACTGAAGCGCTACGTCGCAAGCGTCGGTGCAAACTTCGGCCGTGTCTGCATCATCAAGCTCGAGCCGCAGGACCGCGAGCACGCAATGCGCAGCATCCACCGAGATGACAACAACCGCTTCAATTCTGAACACGAAGGTTGGATCGTGAGGTCATGGGTCGAGCTCACACACAACCCCGACAGCTACATGTTGCTGATGTACAACGGACCCGATGGCTTACCCGACCCTGCCACCGAACTACGTGTGCCGCTTCCACGTGGCGCACGGTTCGTCGTCGATACCCAACGGCTGTGGCATGTGGTCGTGCATCCGGGTAGCGCGCCGCGGTACGCGCTGATCACGAGCTTCGAAGGCGGCCCGGTACTCGAGAAGTGGATCGACAGCGAAGTTGCCACCGCCGACTGATAAATTCAGATCGATGATGCAGTCGCGGCGAGAGCGCTGAGCAGTTCGCGTTGGGCGCCGGCTTCCGGACCTGCCATCGGCCGATGGTTTGCGACGATGTCAAGGGCCTGTTGATGGTCAGCTCCAAGAGTGATCAGCAGAGCCACCGCAATCGTTCCGGCGCGGCCGATACCTGCCCCGCAATGAACGAGCAACACCTCATTGGCGGCGAGCCGAAGACGTAGATCTGCGAGCAGCGCCAGCATGCGTTCGAGGGACGGCGCGCCAAGGTCTGGAATAGGGAACCAGATCACACGTGATGGCGATTGCGCCAGCAGCCACTCGACATAGTTCGGATACCGATGCTCCAGCTCGGCGCGTTGGGTGAGGCACACAACCGTCGTGGCCATGACCTGCTGCATTGCATCCTCGGGATCGGGACCGAGGAAGTGCTTTCCGCAGAGCCACAACCCACCTTGCACCTGTGGAAGCGGTATTTGATCGGCGCCGCCGTGGCGCGACCTGTGGCCGAGCGACACGCCTCGTTCGCTGGGGGTGGGCGGCTGCGTCACGTTCGGTGTCATCCGCCAGCGCGGTGGCGTACTGCCAAATCCGCAATGTCGCGCATGATCCGGCTGAGTTCGTAGTCCTTCGGCGTATAGACACGCGCGATGCCGATCGCCGCCAACTTCAACTGATCGGCCTCAGGAATGATCCCGCCGACCACAACCGGCGCATCGACGCCGACCGCGGCGAGACATGCCAAGACATCGGGCACCAATGCAAGATGTGAGCCGCTGAGGATAGACAAACCGATCACGTCGGGATCTTCGTCACGGGCGGATGCAGCAATCTGTTCGGGCGTGAGCCGAATGCCGCTATACACAACCTCCATGCCGGCATCGCGTGCAGCCACTGCAATCTGTTCGGCGCCATTGGAATGGCCATCAAGGCCAGGCTTGGCGACCAAGAATTTGGGTGGGCCGCCGGGGATCGAGCGCACATGCTCGGCCACTTCTGCCAACTCCTTCGTTCGCCGGCCCACGGCGGCAGACACACCCGTTGGCGCTCGGAACTCACCAAAAATTGACCGCAACGTGGTGGCCCATTCGCCCGTCGTTCCACCCGCCCGCGCCAACTGGATGGAGGCAGGCATGATGTTGGCTGTGCCCTCAGCGGCCTCGCGGAGTGCAACGAGCGCTGCCTCCACTGCACTGTTGTCGCGGTGCTCGCGCCAAGCGACGACATCGTCGATGGCCTCCTGCTCGACGGCCGGGTCAACGACCAATATGTTGCCCTCACCACCAAGTGGGCTGGTGGCCGTCTCGGTGAAGCCGTTTACACCGACCACCATCTGACTTGCGGATTCAATACGCCGCGTGCGTTCTGCCATCGAGCGCACAAGCCGGCCCTTCAGCTCATCGACGGCTTCGAACGCGCCACCGAGACCGAGCACGTCCTGCAATTCGGTCCACGCCGCGTCACGCAGTTCGTTCGTCTTCGCTTCGATCACGATCGAACCATCGAAGATGTCTTCGTACTCCAACAGATCAGTCTCGAATGCGAGTACTTGCTGCATCCGAAGCGACCACTGCTGATCCCATGGTCGGGGCAAACCCAGTGCCTCGTTCCAGGCAGGCAGCTGCACGCTGCGCGCTCGCGCGCTCTTGGAGAGCGTGACAGCCAGCATCTCGAGCACGATGCGCTGCACGTTGTTCTCGGGTTGCGCTTCCGTGAGGCCGAGCGAGTTCACCTGCACTCCGTACCGGAACCGCCGCGCCTTGTCGTCCGTGACGCCATACCGTTCCAGCCCGATGCGATCCCAAAGCTGCGTGAAGGCACGCATCTTGCAGGTTTCCTCGACAAAGCGAATCCCTGCATTGACGAAGAACGAGATCGAGCCGAAGACCTGCGCGAACTGAGCGGATTCGACCTGACCGTTGTCGCGGACCGCATCGAGCACACCGATCGCCGTCGCAAGCGAGTACGCGATCTCTTGAACCGGCGTCGCACCAGCCTCTTGCAGGTGATAGGAGCACACGTTCATCGGATTCCACTTCGGTGCGTGCTGCGCACACCAGGCGACCATGTCGACAATGAGCCGACGTGAGGCCTCGGGAGGGAAGATGAACGTGCCTCGGCTGAGATACTCCTTGACAATGTCGTTCTGAGTCGTGCCGCGAAGAGCCCCCGGGGCAACACCTTGTTCGTCTGCGTTCGCGACATAGAGCGCCAACAACCACGCCGCCGTGGCATTGATCGTCATCGACGTGTTCATCTTCGCTGGCGGAATGGAATCGAGCAGCGTCCGCATGTGGCCGAGATGAGCCACGGGCACACCGACCTTGCCAACCTCACCTCGGGCAAGCTTGTCGTCGGGGTCGTAGCCAGTTTGCGTGGGAAGATCAAAGGCGATGGACAGACCCGTTTGGCCCTTGGCGAGGTTGGTGCGGTAGAGCTCGTTCGAGGCGAGCGCGGTCGAGTGTCCCGAGTAGGTCCGCATCAACCAAGGTTCATCGCGTGGCGCTGCCGATGGCCTGCTGTCGTTCATGGTGCCAGTGTTACCTGTGACCGGGGCGCACTTCCACCTGCGCTGCGGAACCAGCGGCGCGCAGCGTGATCGCCCACCCCTCGAGGATCCACGACTCGCCCGGCTTCGAGAGCAACTCGAGATGCGGTGGTGAACTGCCCAGGGTGGCCTGGACACGCTGCGGGCCGGTGCATTTCGCAGCAGAAGCGGCGGCACAAGCTGCGTCGGACTGATCAATCTTGTGGACCGCCAGTCCTGACAAGGGAAGGAAGTCGTTGAACCCGTCTGCTGTCAGATAGTCGACCGTGAGAAACGAGTCTGCAGTCAGGGGCAACACGAGCAACCGCACACCTTGCCCGCCCGTCGAGGCGGCAAGGTCGAACACCCCGCCGCCGGATGCAGCGACCACTACATCGGAGGCGTTCAGCCAACCAAGAGCCAGTCTGTTGATTGCGAGGGTGTCCGGACCGTTACGTCGATCTGGATGAACATCTCGTGGAGCCGCGCTGTTGCTCATCAGATCGATGCCGCTGGCATGCTGATCGGAGCTCGCGGGGTCCCCACTGTGGGGTAGCCCGAGCGTGTGCCCGATCTCGTGTTCGGTGAGATCGACCGCGGGGACCGAACCCCAACTCAGGTCGAAGTCAGAAGCGCCCACGTACAACGCCCGCCGCGTCTGTCGCGCCGGACAGAAGTCCACAGCGCATCCGATTCCGGGGCGACCCCAACCGCCGGCCTCCGTGGAGAGATGCTCGGCGGTGGCAACCACCATCACCGCCGCTGTATCCGCGCCGCTCATGTCGATTGCCCGCTCGACGCACTGATCGTGGGACTCCTTCGGTGTCATCGACAGGGCCGAACCAGCGACGAACCGGGGGTGATATCGACCGTGTGACAACGCCTCGAAGTAGGGCGTCACAGCGTTGTTGAGCTTGGCAGCCAACTCACCCGGACGGAGCGACAGCCGCAGCGTCAGCCGCCCGAAGATCGGGTCGCTGGTGGTCAGTGGAACGTCGCAGGTGAACACTTCGAACGTGTCGGTGGTGGGCGCATGAGGCCCACCGACAATGGCGGTGAGCGCGCGTGGCCATTGCGCCCGTGCGATCGTCGAAGCGGCCGAGGAGGAGCCTGAGGGCAGAGTGGACGACGA
>JAYTWP010000003.1:0-4044 GCA_043743395.1 Actinomycetota bacterium
GATCGCCGAGACGTGTGCGCCGCGAACCAGCGTCACGCCGTGGGCAGCTGTCTTGACCACTGCAGTCCATCGTCGTGGCATCGCCATGGGCAATCCGAAATGCGGTCCCGCCTCGAGAACGGTGACCGTGCGATCGCGCTCGGCCAGGAACTCGGCGAGTTCGAGTCCGACCAAACCGCCACCGATGATGACGACGTGTTTGCCAACGGGCATCCATCGATGCGAGAGCGATCGCATCGTGGCTGCGCTCTTAGTGAGTCGCAACGTGCGGCCCACGGCCAAGGCGGCGCGATCGAGCAACGAACGCTTGGGCCCCGAGCCATCGCCCGAGTTGTCGCCGGTGATGAGTGCCCTCATCTCGTCGCCGGACCGCACATGATCAAGTTCGCCACCAGGCACGGCGAGACGGTCGCGCTTGGCCCCGGTGGCGACCACCACGACGTCGGGCAGGAGTGCGATGACCGACTCAGCGGTCGCCGTGTGCCCAAGTTTGATCTCGACGTCGCCGGTGCTGATTTCGTGGGTGAGCCAATCGACGAGCATCTCGTTGGCCGGCGTGGTGAGTTGGCTGAACCACATCGTGCCGCCCAAGCGGTCGGTGCGTTCGAGCACGGTGACGCGGTGGCCCCGCTGCGCCGCGATGCGCGCTGTCTCGAGCCCTGCGGGGCCGGCGCCTACGACGACGACATGTTGGCGAGCCGCCGTCGGTTGCCGCTGAGCCGATGCGGCACTTTCATTTCCAAGAGCAGGGTTCACAGCGCAGCGCGGAGGAGCGTCGAAGAAGTTCTGCTCGACGCAGACGTAACAGTTGATGCACGGCCGCACGGACGCGCGCTGGCCGGTCGCGAGTTTGTTCACCAGTTCGGAGTCGGCGAGCTGTTGACGCCCCATTGACACAAAGTCGCATTCACCGGAGGCAAGCATGTCTTCCGCGATTTCGGGGAGCAGCCGACCAACGGCAATGACGGGAATGCTTACCGCGCGCTTCACTGTCGCTGCCATGGCGCGGTATTGGCCGACATCGGTCGGCAACGGTCCGAGTGTGAAGTCACGGAATGGGTTCACCGCATTGGCCGAAACATGGATCGCGTCTGCCCCGGCGGCCTCAGCGAGTCGGGCCGTTGCCGCGGTTTCGTCGGGCGTGATGCCGTGCTCGATGCCGTACTCGCAACCGTTCAGCCTCACGATGATCGGGAACCCCGGACCCACCCGGTCGCGCACGGCGTGGATGACCTCCACCAACAGACGTGAACGCTGCTCGAGCGCCCCGCCGTACGCATCGGTGCGCAGGTTATATGCCGCGGAAAGGAACGTGGAGATGAGATACCCATGAGCGCCGTGGATCTCGACAGCATCACCACCAGCGGTTTGCACTCGCGCCGCTGCATCTGCGAACTGCGATGCGACCCAGACAAGGTCGTCGGCAGTCGCTGATCGGTAGGTTGCCGCCTTGCCCTGCGTGGCCGACGCGAGACGCATCAGCTCGTCTACCGGATTGTCGGCAAGCGCGCTGAGATCCATGCGATCAGGCGGCGGATTGGGCACCAGTTGGGGTCGGCCATCGGCGGTGTCGATACTGGCTGTCTTGCCGTGATGACACAACTGCACGCAGACGCGTCCGCCTGCGCGATGCACGCCATCGGCCAGAGCACGCAGGCCAGGAATGAACTTGTCGTCGCTGAGACCGGGCTGCTTGCGTGACGTTGCTCCGAGCGGCCACGACACCGCCGAGGCGCCCGTGATCACCAGGGCGCACCCACCTGCTGCGCGTGCCGAGTAATGCTCGACCTCGGTCGCGGTGATCTGGCCCTCGTCGCAATGGTTCATGTCCATCGCTGGCAGGATCACCCGATTGGGCAGTGTGAGTCCGCCGATCGAGGCCGCGGACAGAAGCGTCGGGAAGGTGGTCACAAAATCTGACGATACGTCAGATCGTTGCTGGACGGTGGGGTCGGACGCTCCGGATGCAAGAGTGTGAGCCATGGGGATCACATTTGAAGAGGCGATGTCGACGGCCACTGCGCCAGGAGCACAGTTCGAGATCGGCGAAGCAATCGTGCAGGGCGTCACGCAGCGCGTGTTCGTCAACGCACCGCCCAACCTTGGTGTCTTCTTCAACCTCGCGCCCGCGGAGTCCACGTTCCTGGTCTACGAGAACGAGAGCTACACATTTGGTGACGTGCGTGAGACGTTCTCGGCGCTCGCGGCCGCGCTCGTCGATCGATACGGGGTGCGCAAGGGTGACCGTGTCGCGGTGGCGATGCGCAACTTTCCCGAGTGGGTCATGTCGTTCGCTGCGATCACGTCCATCGGTGCGGTGTCGGTCTCGATGAACTCATGGTGGACCGAGGACGAAATGGCCTTCGCGCTCGAGGATTGCGGTGCCAAGGTGCTCATTGCCGACGACGTTCGGATCGATCGTGCATTGGCATCGTGCGCTCGCCTCGGCACGCAGATCATCGCCGTGCGCGTGGGTTCGTTACCAGCGGGGGTCGACGCCTGGAATGACGTCGTTGTTGCCGGCACCCCGCTTCCGAAGGTGGAAGTTGGGCCAGACGATGACGCCACCATCTTGTACACGTCCGGCACCACCGGTCGGCCCAAGGGCGCAGTGTCGACGCACGGAGCGATCATCCAGGCGATGATGTCGTTCTCGTGCCGCGCCGCCGTAGAACGTGTTCGCCAACCATCTGAGCCTTCGGAGAACCCGCCCGCGTTCATCCTCATCGTGCCGCTGTTCCATGTCACGGGCTGCGTACCCGTGATGCTCGGATGTTTTGCGGGTGGCGTGAAGCTCGTCATCATGTACAAGTGGGATGTCGACAAGGCCCTCGAACTCATCGAGCGCGAGCGCATCACGAACTTCGTCGGCGTTCCCACACAGAGTTGGGATCTGGTCCATTCGCCACGATTCAGTGAGTTCGACACATCGAGCTTGCGCGACATCGGTGGCGGTGGAGCTCCCGCCCCGCCCGCGCTCGTAGAGCTGGTCTCGAGCAGCTTCGCCAAGGGCAAGCCGACGATTGGTTACGGCATGACAGAAACGAACGCCTACGGTCCTGGCAACCGTGGTCAGGACTACGTGAATAAGCCCACCAGCTCGGGCCGTGTGGTGCCGACCATGCAACTCGAGGTGCGCGACCCGCAAGGCAATGCGCTGCCCACGGGCGAGCTCGGTGAGATCTGGTTCAAAGCCCCCAACCTCATCCGCGGCTACTGGAATCGGCCCGATGCAACGGCTGAAACCATTGTCAATGGCTGGCTGCGCTCGGGTGATCTAGGCCGACTCGATGACGAGGGCTTCATCTATGTCGAAGACCGCGTCAAGGACATGATCCTGCGCGCTGGTGAGAACGTGTACTGCGCAGAGGTCGAGGCCGCGATCTACGAACACCCCGCGGTGCATGAGGCCGCCGTATTCGGCGTGCCGCACGAACGACTGGGCGAGGAAGTTGGCGCCGCCGTCTATCTCAAGGAAGGTTGCACATTGACCGCATCAGAGTTACGAGATCACGTCGGGGTGCATCTTGCGTCGTTCAAGGTGCCCACCTATGTGGTGTTCTTCGAGCAGGCCCTCCCGCGCAATGCCTCTGGCAAAATTCTCAAGCGTGAGCTGCAGCGCCAGATCGCAGATACTTCCGCGTCCGCGTAGCCGGCCGGGTTTTGCACGCCGACGCGCGTTCGTCAGAGTTGGAGCAGAGCGTTCTCGACGAGCTCGCTGAGTGCGGGATGGATGTAGATCTGGTCACGTGCCATCTGATCGACCGTTTGCCCGAACCGCATGCCCTGAATCAGTTGTTGGATCAAGATGCTCGAGTGCGGTCCGATGATGTGCGCACCGAGCAACTGGCGGGTGTACGGGTCGGCGATGACCTTGCAGAAGTGGTCGGTGTCTTCCATCGCCCATCCAGTGGCGACATCGGCGTAGCGTTGCACTGCACAGATGTACGGCACTTCGCCAGTGCGGAGCGCTTGCTCGGTTTCGCCCACTGAGGCCACCTGCGGATCCGCGAATACCGCATGCGGGAGTGGCCACAAGCCCGC
>JAYTWP010000004.1:0-2550 GCA_043743395.1 Actinomycetota bacterium
CCGGTTCGTGTTTGCATCGCGTCCGCTGTGGCCCTGGAGCGATTCAACGAGTACGACGGTTGGGGCGATCGGTGGCCAGAGTCCGTCGTCGCGAAGAGCGCGTATGAGTGCGAGGGTTCGTGTTGAGCGTTCGGTGAGGCGGCTGACGCCTCCGCTGTCGATGATCAGCACGAGTCAGCCGGTTTGGTGCAGTTGGCGATCGCGGATGCGTCGCACGATCGCGTCGGCTCGAGCTTGTTGACGCGCTGTGGGTTCGCCGACTTCGGCGGCGAGTTCGGCGAGGTAGTGGTCGGTTGCTTCGAGTGCGGCGCTGCGTTCGAGTTCGGCACGCACCGCAACCTGGAGCAGTTCGGAGGCGGGCAGATCGCGGCGCTTCAGTTCGTCGTAGAGGTCGTCTGGAAGGTACACCTGCAAACGTGGCATACGCCTAACCATACGCCTACCTGAAGATTAGGGCAAGTTCATATTCAGCCTCGACCAGGGTGCGACGGCATGTCGGTCGGTAGAGATCCGGTAGAAGTCGGCCCGCCTGAGAATGTTGAAAGTGTAGTTGACCTGCGGTGTTGCGCTCGAGGAGCTGGGAGTTTTCACCCCGCCGCCCTTTCGGCATATGCCCTGGTCAGCCCATGTGCATGCGTGGAGCTGGGGGGGAATCGAACCCCAAATTTCGGTGCGGCTCGTTGTTGATCTGTGTTGTTCAGTAGTCGTGAGCTGCGACGATGTCGTCTGATCGTGGTGATCTGCGGTGGTCGTTGGTGTTCTGTGGTTCGAACTTCGGTAGAAGATCGGTAGAAGCGGACACGTTCACGTCCAATCTCGACGGCATATTCCTCATCGGGGTGGCAGCGACCCCTTTGAGGAATACCGCCGATTCTGTGGGGAGGTGCTGATGCGCGGATCGGTGGTGAAGAAGAACGACCGCTGGTATGTCGTGATCGAAGACCGCGACCCGGCAACGGGTGCTCGCAAGCGGCGGTGGCATTCCGGGTTCCGGACCAAGCGCGAAGCACAGGCCGCGTGCAACGAGCTGGCCGCGGCGATGCAACGCGGTGATTATCTGCAGGCGAACCGCCAGACGGTGGGCGAGTTCGCGCAGGAGTGGTTGGTGACGATCGCGCCGACGGTTCGCCCATCGACGTTGGACAAGTACAACCGGGATCTGAGGGCGCACGTGGTTCGTCATATCGGTTTCGTGTTGCTGTCGAAGTTGGATGGTCCCGCCCTGAATCGGTTGTGGGCCGAGCTTGCGGTGTCGGGTCGTAAGCCGGCCAGGCCCGCCGGCGAAGAGCGTGGAAAACGTGGCAATGACGGTGCATCGAATGCTGCGCGACGCCGTGCGGTGCGGGAGAATCCCCAAGTCGCCGGCTGAGATGGCCGACCCACCGAAACGGTCGGCGTCGCATCGACCGATCAACGCATGGTCCGCGGACACGTTGCGAACGTTCCTCGAAGAAACTCGCGACGACGATCTGTCGCCGCTGTGGATGCTGATCGCGACGACCGGGCTTCGCCGAGGTGAAGCACTCGGGTTGCGCTGGTCCGACATCGACTTGGATACCGGACGGGCACAGATCAATCAGACAGTCATCGCGATCGGCTGGAACGTCCACCTCGGTCAACCCAAGACCCAGGCCGGGCGGTGGCCCGTCGCGCTCGACCCAGCAACCGTGCAGGTTCTTCGCGAGCATCAGCGGGCGATCCCTGCACGGCCGGCATCGGCAGGTGCTGGGGCTGTCGGGGACCGGCTGGTGTTCTGTGAGCCCGATGGTGCACCGCTCCATCCTGAGCGCGTCTACCAAGCCTTCAGACGGGCGGTGACCCGCCACCAATTGCCTCCGATCCCGTTGCATGGTTTGCGGCCCACGTGGGCGACGCTCGCGTTGCAGCTGGATGTTCACCCGCGCGTCGTGCAGGAACGCCTCGGACACTCGAACATCGCGATCACCTTGCAGACCTACTCGCACGTGCTTCCGATCATGCACGACAACGCCGCAGCAACCGTTGCTGCGCTGTTCATGCCCTCTCCAAGTTGATGCACGGCGGTGACAACGCCGGAGCGGATCACCGAGGGCAGTGGGCCTATCCGCATCCTCGACGACATGCCCCCGATTTTCGGTGCCTCACCCCGAGAGGTCGATGCTCCGTGTTGGCCCCCGATGAGCCGCGCTCCTCTTGGGTCCCGTAGTCGATCGGACCGAGTCGGGGTCCGACTTTCTCGAAGAGCTGGCTGTCGTGGTCCTCGCGGGCCAGATTTCGGCGAGCAGGCGCTGCGAACGCGAACCGACGTCGCTCCCGAGCTTGAGGCAGGCATCGAATGCTCGGACCCATCTCATAGAGTCGCAGTGTGCTCATCGAGACCGACACCCTCACTGCGCTGCGAGAGCGACATCCCGCTTGGGGGTTGCTTCGCTATGAACACGCGGCGCTGGCGATCGGATTCCTCCACCGAGCCTTCGTGGGACCCAACGTGCGCGCCATCCCCCAACCGGATCTGGTCGAGGCACTCGAAGACGATCTCCACGCCCTGCGGTCCGTTCGCGGGACACAGGC
>JAYTWP010000005.1:0-4479 GCA_043743395.1 Actinomycetota bacterium
CCGCCGCTATCTCGGCAAGCTGCGCTCGGAAGGAGACATCGTCACGCTGAAAGATGCCTCCGGCCGAGCCATCGTCAGTACCGACGACGACCAAGCCGACGCTGACTGATGGCGATGAAAAAAGCCCGGCAACTTTGACGGTTGCCGGGCGAAGGATTGCTAAGAATTGGAAGTCGGACCGATCAGACCTTCTTCGGAATTCGCATGGAGTAGAACGAACGCCAGACGAAGACCAGCGAGATCGCCAACATCACGACGCCGATGAACGGCGTATAGTTGGTCGTGTGATTGGCGTCTGCAGCGTGCTTGAACTCCAACGCGATCTCGACCGCCAGCAATCCGAACAGCGTCGAAAACTTGATGATCGGATTCAGCGCGACTGAGGTCGTATCCTTGAACGGATCGCCGACGGTGTCGCCGATGACGGCTGCCTTGTGCGGTTCGCTGCCCTTGCCGCCGTGATTGCCATCTTCGATGAACTTCTTCGCGTTGTCCCAAGCGCCACCCGAGTTCGACAGGTAGTTGGCCATCAGCTGCCCCACCAGGATGACTGCGGCGAGGAATGCGCCGAGCGCGTAGAAGCTGATGCCGAAGCCGACAATGACCGGGGTGAGAACGGCGAGCAATGCAGGTGTGGCGAGCTCACGCAACGACGCCTCGGTGCAGATGTCGATGACGGGCCCGTATTCGGGCTCCTTTTCGCCACGCATGATCTTGCCGTCGGCGAACTGCTTGCGTACTTCTTGTACGACAACACCGGCGGTGCGGCCGACGGCGCGAATTGCGAGCGCACTGAACATGAATGGCACAGCGCCACCGATCAGCAGACCAATGAACACCTTCGGGTCAGCAACGTTGATTGGGATGAGGTCAAAAACGCCGCGCTGTGTCTTCAAGGCAGCGTCGATGACTTCTTTGCCAAGCGTTTCGTTGGCCGCTGTTTCGATGAAGCTGGCGAACAACGCCACCGCAGCGATGACAGCCGAGCCAATGGCGAAGCCCTTGGTGACGGCCTTGGTTGTGTTGCCAACGGCGTCGAGGCTCACCATGATCTTTTCGGCTTCGCCGTGGAACTCGCCCGACATTTCGGCGATACCGGCAGCGTTGTCGCTGACCGGCCCGAACGTGTCTTCGGAAACGATGATGCCTGTAGTGGCCAACATGCCCATGCCGCAGAGTGCAACGAGGTAGAAGGAGAACTGCAAGTTGCCGTCACCGAGAATCATCGCAGCACCGAGGGCGATGGCAATCGCGATGATTGCGTAGACCGAACTCTCCATGCCGCTGGCGGTTCCGGCGAGCACGACGGTAGCCGGGCCAGTTTCAGCAGCGTCGGCGATTTCTTGCACCGGCTTGAAGTGAGTTGCCGTGTAGTACTCGGTGAGGCGACTGATCAGTTGGGCCAGGACCAAACCAATGGCGACTGCGCCGAAGCACTTCCAGCCGGCGTTGCTGTTGTTGTCGTTACCCACGTACACGAGCGTCACGATCAACGTTCCGACGAGCGTGAGCGTGCCAGCCACGAGGAAGCCGCGGTTGATCGGCTTGAGGGCGTTGGTCTCGTCCTCTTTGGCCTTCACGAAGAAGATGCCGATGATCGATGCGACGACACCGATGGCGCGAGCGGCGAGCGGGAAGATGAGGCCAAGTGCGGGGTTGGCGCCGATCGATTTGAACGCAGCGACACCCAAGATGATTGAGGCAACGAGGGTGACTTCGTAGCTCTCGAAGAGGTCGGCGGCCATACCTGCACAGTCTCCGACGTTGTCTCCGACGTTGTCGGCGATCGTTGCCGGGTTGCGTGGGTCGTCTTCAGGAATACCGGCTTCGACCTTGCCCACAAGGTCGGCACCGACGTCGGCTGCCTTGGTAAAGATGCCACCGCCGACTCGCAAGAACAGGGCGAGCAGTGAGCCACCAAAACCGAATCCGATGAGGATGACCGAAGCGCTGTTCTGGAACACCATGATGATGGCCGTTGCGCCAAGCAGACCGAGGCCAACGGTGAACATGCCCGCTACTCCACCGGTGCGGAAGGCGACATCGAGGGCCTTGGGCATGCTGTTCGTGAGCGCCGCAGCGGCCGTGCGTACGTTGCCTCTGGTTGCCAAGGTCATACCGATATATCCAGTGAACCCTGAGGCCAGACATCCGAGGAGGAACGCAACCGTTCGCCACAGACCGGCCTCGCCGAACGGCAGCGCGACGCTGCCATCGGGCCTGACAATGGCCTTCGAGGTCACGAACACGATGGCCGCCAGAGGAACCACGATGATCGCGATGGTCTTGAACTGTCGCTTCAGATAAGCAGCCGCACCATCCTGGATCGCCTTGGCGATCTCCTGCATCTTGGGAGAGCCTGGATCGGCTGCCATCACGCTCTTCGCAAGGAAGAGGCCAACGGCAAGTGCGATGAGCGCTGCGGCTGCGGAGAGCAGCAACACTGCCCATTCGCCGCCCTGAAGAACGAATTCCTGATAGCCGCCTTCGGCGAGGATTCCTGACACGGTTGGACCTTGTCCTATATGGGGGCGCGCACAACATTGCACGTGCCGTTGATGGAGACGGCAAGAGTGTAGGGAATAAACCCAGTGAGCGGCGAAACGTTCGCGTGAAAGCCACTGTGAGGCGGACGATTTCCCATCCACCAGGTCATCACGACTACGGTCATGTTTGCCTCAAACGAGGCAGCGGATAACCGATCCACGAAAGGCCGTCCCTACTGATGGCACAGACCATGAACACACGGCGAGACCCTGTCACGGGCACCGCGCAGCGGATGAGGAAACGCAAGCCGTTCCTCCTCGATCTCTATTCCACCGCCGTTGGTAAGAAATATGTCATGGCCATCACCGGCGTCGTCCTCATTGGCTTTGTGATCACTCACATGATCGGCAACCTGAAGATGTATCTCGGTCAGCAGGACTTCAACCACTACGCCGAGTTCCTTCGCGAGTTGCTGGTCCCCATCCTCCCGCGTACGGTCTTTTTGTGGCTGTTCCGCTCGATGCTGCTCGGCTCGGTGCTGTTGCACGTGCATGCCGCATACAGCCTCACGTTGCTGAACCGCAATGCGCGGTCGGTGAAGTACCAGTCGCCGCGTGATTATCAGGTCGCAAACTTCGCGAGCCGCACCATGCGTTGGACCGGCATCATCGTGTTCCTGTTCGTCTTCTGGCACCTCGCCGACCTCACGTGGGGCACGGTCAACGCGCTCGGCACCACTGTGGCCGACGGCAAGTTTGTGCGTGGCGATGCCTACGGCAACGTGGTGCGCAGCTTCGAGCGTCCACCAGTGGCACTGCTGTACATCGTGGCCAACATTGCGCTCGGTACGCATTTGTTCCACGGTATATGGAGTCTCTTCCAGAGCATCGGCTGGAGCAATCCCAGGTTCAACAAGTGGCGGCGATGGCTCGCTACCAGCATTGCCACCGTTGTCGTGGTCGGCAACGTTTCGTTCCCTATCGCCGTGCTCGCCGGCATCGTCGGTCAGTGAGGACCCATGAACACATCTGCTGACCCACGGCTCAACGCCAAGATTCCCAACGGCCAAATCGCCGACAAGTGGAACAACTACAAAGACGACATGAAGTTGGTGAACCCCAACAACAAACGCAAGTTCAAGGTCATCGTGATCGGCACCGGTCTCGCCGGCGCCTCCGCTGCGGCCACGCTTGCCGAGTTGGGTTACCAAGTCGACGCGTTCACGTTCCACGACTCGCCGCGCCGAGCGCACTCCATTGCCGCCCAAGGTGGCATCAACGCTGCCAAGAACTATCACGGCGACGGCGACAGCGTGCACCGCTTGTTCTACGACACCATCAAGGGCGGCGACTTTCGTTCCCGCGAAGGCAATGTGCATCGTCTCGCTGAGGTGAGCGTCGACATCATCGACCAGATGGTGGCGCAGGGTGTGCCCTTCGCCCGCGAGTACGGCGGCATGCTCGACAACCGTAGCTTTGGTGGCTCTCAGGTCAGCCGTACCTTCTATGCACGTGGTCAAACGGGTCAGCAGTTGCTGCTCGGCGCCTACCAGCAATTGGCACGCCAGATCGGCCTCGGCGGCGTCACCCTGTACAACCGCACCGAGCTCGTCGACACCGTCATCGTCGATGGCCGTTGTGCAGGCATCGTGGTGCGTGACCTGCTCACCGGCGAACTGCAATCGCATGCTGCCCATGCGGTCGTTCTTGCCACCGGTGGCTATGGCAACGTGTTCTTCCTCAGCACAAACGCGATGCAGTGCAATGTGACAGCTGCGTGGCGCGCCCATCGCAAGGGCGCGATGTTCGCCAACCCCTGTTACACGCAGATCCACCCCACCTGCATCCCTCAGAGCGACGAAACCCAATCGAAGCTCACGCTGATGAGCGAGTCACTGCGCAACGACGGCCGAGTGTGGGTGCCCCTCAATCCCGGTGATTCGCGCCCGGCAGCGCAGATCCCCGAAGAGGAACGCGACTACATCCTCGAGCG
>JAYTWP010000006.1:0-26097 GCA_043743395.1 Actinomycetota bacterium
GGTGGTCTCGAGCCGCCCGAGACCGGGTCCGATCACCAGCGACTGGAAGCGATCGAGACTGGCCAGCACGTCGGCACTCCACGCCACCTCGGGCAATGCCCGCTGCACGTATTCGTGCTCGCCACTCGTGCTGGAACCGGGCACCGACAGGTGCACCATGCCCGCCCCCGTACGTTGCGCAGCGCAAGCGGCGAGATGGGCTGCGCCGGTCATGCCAGCACTGCCCGCCACCACGCGCACAGCCGCTCGCCACTTGTGGGCTTCAGCGTTGCGCGGCTGCCACCACTGCTCGACGTCGTCGCGCTGCACGAGGTGCGCCCGGGAGGGACATTCCAGGCCGATGTCGGCGACCTCGACGGTGCCGGCCAGCTGAGCACCCGGCGAGAACAGCAGCCCAGGTTTCAGTGCGGCGAGGCAAACCGTGTGGTCGGCAGCCATGACCCCTGCGGCCGCGCGGCCGGTCAGTCCGTCGACGCCCGACGGGATGTCCACCGCCAACACCAGCGCGTCGCCGGGATCCGGGGCGATCCAGTGTCCACGGAACCCGGTGCCGTACGCGGCGTCGATGACGAGATCACAGGCCGGGAGCACCGCTGGTACGGCATCGGCCTCCAGCACGCGCACGTGCACACCACGGGTGGCCAGCCGCCGCGCGGCAACACGCCCATCGTTGCCGTTGTTCCCAGGACCGGCGATCACGATGACCCGACGACCGTACGCGCCGCCCAGCAGCCGCAACGCCGACCATGCGACTGCGGACCCGGCACGTTCGATGAGCGTGGCGGTGGGCGTCGGTGCCGATGCATCGATCGCGCGCATCTCGTCGGGCGTCACGATCGGCATCATGGTGTCAGCGTAGCGATCCGGCTGCGCCAGCCCCGGTGCCTACTCGGCGATGACGTACGCGATCGCGACGGTGTCGCTGTGGGTCAGCGACAGGTGCCAGCGACGCACGTTCGCCGCTTGGGCGAGTTGGGCCGCGGCACCGCCGAAAACCAACGACGGGACCCCGGAATCGGCGCGACGCACCCAGACATCGTGGAAGCCGAACGCGCCAAGGCCGACGCCCAACGCCTTCATCACCGCTTCGCGAGCGGCGAAGCGGGCGGCCAGCGACGGCACGGGATCTGACTTCGGCGCGACGTACTCCAGCTCCTCGGCAGTGAACAGCCGGGTCCGCATCGAGGGCGTGCGCTCCAGAGAGCGGCGGAACCGCTCGATCTCCACCGCATCCACGCCGATCCCGATCATTCAGCTCCGCCAGTGATCGGCCATCTCGCTGATCGGCAGGATCAGCAAGTCGGCGGTGGACAGCTCGCCGAGACGATCGTCGCGGAAACTGCCCTCGGTCTCGGCCACCCAGTCGACGAGGCGGTTGTAGCGGCGGTCGTAGCCCTGCAACACACTGCGCATCACCGGTGCCGGCAGGTACTCGTGGAAGCGCACATGCAGCAGCGTGATACCCGTTGTCTGTGTGCCCTTGACCTCGGGCACGAAGATGACGGTGCGCCCATCGCTGCGGCCACGGGCCACCAACACCTCGCGCTCGGCGGCGACTCGTCGCTTGGTGCCGACGAGCGCATTGTTGCGCTCCACCCGTGACGGCACCTCGCGCGACAACCCACCCCGATCGATGATCGAGATCGTCGCGTCACCGTCGGGGTCGCCCTCGATGAGGTACCGGGTGAAGCCCACCACATCGGCCACGGCGGGATCCAGGTCGGCCAGCACCTTCAGCGACTTGTAGGCGAGGCGGTCGCGGCCAACACCAGCGGTGAGCACCGCTTGCACGAGCTCGCGATCGAGCAGGCCTTCGTCGTTGCGGCTGATGCCAACGGTAACGGTCTTGGCCTGGTGCTTGATCGCGTCGATCGGACGGGTCAACTCTTCGATGCCGCGCGTCAGCGCCGCGGTGAGATCGTCGATCAGCAGGCTCGGCGTGCCCAACTTGCCTGTGTCGAATTGGTAAGCCTCCAGCGGCGCGGGGCTGAGTGCGCTGCGCAGGATCGAGGTCAGCCGGACCGCCGTTGACGCCTCCAGCTGGCCGTCATAGAGGTTGCTGCGCAGCCCCACCATGAACCGCTCGGCGATCGGCCCCAGCTCGGCGGTCACCAACCGCACCACCTGGTCACCCACATCGGTGGTGGCGATCACGCGCTCGATCAACTCACGCGCTTCGCGCAGGGGCCGGGCAGACGCATCGATCGCGAGTGCGGCCTCGTAGCCAAAGAGATGCCCGACCATGGCCGACAGCACGAACGCAAGCGCTGGGTCAACGGCCGGCACGCTGATGACGTGGGCGGCAGCGGAGAACCGGGTCTCGCCCTCGGTGGCTACCACGATGGGCAGCGCCTTGTGAGCCCTGAAGATCGCGACCTCCTTGGCCACGTCGTCGGCCGTGCCGCCGATCAAGCCGGCCGCGCAGACCAGGATCAGTGGCTCGCACGACAAGTCGATGTGCTTTTTGTCCTCGGTGTAGTCGCAAGCGATGCTCTTGTAGCAGAGCTCGCTGAGCTTGATCCGCACCTCTTGTGCGGCCACTGCGTTGGCACCATTGCCCACCACTGTCCAGTAGCGACGCTGCGGGGCGTAGCGGCGGGCCGCCTCGGCGATGTGGTCGCGTAGCTCCAGCACCCGACACATCGCGTCCGGCACCTCGCGCAGCGAGGTGAGCAGTTCGTGGCGACGCCGATCCGAGCCCAGACCGGCGGCTTCGCTGACCGCGCAGGCCAACAACGTGCCGGCCGCCACCTGGGCATAGAACGCCTTGGTGGACGCGACGCTCATCTCCACGTCGCGGCCATCAGATGTGTACAGCACGCCGTCGGCCTTGTCGGTGAGATCGCTGTTGCGGCGGTTGACGATACCGATCACCAGCGCGCCCCGACCGCGCACGAGATCCACCGTGCGGTTGGTGTCGGTGGTGGTACCGCTCTGGCTGACGGCGATGACGAGTGTGTCACTCATGTCCAGCCGCATCCCGAAGCCACTGAGCTCGGTCGCCACCAATGGATCCACGTCAAGACGACCCTCCACCAGCGTGTCGAGCGTGGCGGCCACGCTGCGCCCGGCGACGGCCGCCGTGCCCTGCCCGATCACCAGGACGCGGCTGATGGCGCCGCTGCGGAGACGGTCGGCGATGCGGTTCGGCAGGGCGCGCTCGCCCAGCACGGCGCGCAACAGACCATCGCGCTCGACGACCTTGCCCCGCAATGTTTTGCGGAAGCTGTTCGGCGCCTCGCTGATCTCCTTGAGCAGAAAGTGCGGCGACTCGCCCCGGTCGATGTCGCGGGTGGTGACCTCCGCGGTGACGATCTCTGACTCCGACAACGCCAGCTCGGTGCCGTCGTAGGACACCCCGCGGATGCCAGACAGCTCGCCGGCGAGGGCTGCGTTGAGGGCGAACACCTGGCCGCGACTGTTCGGCTGATCGGCCGCTGCCGGCGCCTCACCATCCATGCGCACGTAGCGGCTGGTCTCTTCCACCACCCCGTACGGCTCGCTGGCGACGATGAAGGCATCCTCGGCCAGACCGACGTACAGTGCTTGGCCACTGCCCCGCAGCGCCAGGAACAGCTCGTCGGGCTGTTCGGCCGACGCTGCAGCAATGGCGACGCTGCCCTCGAAGCTGGCCACCGTGCGACGGAATGCCTCGGTCAAGTCGCCACCCGTCTCGTGCGCCAGGCGCGACACGATGGCCGGGATCACCTTGGCATCGGTGGTGATCGGGCCGGCAATGCGCAGCCCGTACTCCACCTTCAAGTCGGCGTGGTTGTCCACGTCGCCGTTGAGCGCGCCGACCACGTACGGACCGGTGTCGTAGGTGGCCTCCAGCTCCTCGCTGTTCAGCGGGTGGCAGTTTGCCTCGCTGATGATGCCGACGCTGGCCCAGCGGGTGTGGCCGAGCAGGCTCAACCGCGCCGCCGGGGCCGACAGGGCGAGGCGCAGCAGATCGTCGGCCATGATCGATCGGCGCAGGTTGCGGGTGTTGTCGCCGAGCTCGCCGATCTCGACGGCGGCCTTGTAGACAAAGCTGAGGCACGGACCGGCCACGCGGACGGAGCCGTTGAGGAAGAGCGGGTTCTCCTGACGGCCCGCCAGGAGGGCCAGCACTGCTGGGTCATCGGCGGCGAGGCCGTGGTTCCACACGTAGAGGTGCACACCGGCCGAGTCGCGGCCGCGAACCTCCAACCGATCGAGCGCGGACAAGGCCTGTTGGATCGCGAAGTAGCCGGCGAGCGCGGCCTGTCCGGCCGACCGGCCGGCGAGCTCGTCGACCATCCGTGCCGCGCGGAGACGGTCGTGACGGATCGCCCACACGGAGTCGCGCAGACGCACCAGTACGGCGCTGGCCTGCTCGACGTCATCGGCCGTCAGCGCGTTGGCGTGCTCGAGGTTGGTCTCCTCAGCCCCGATCACCGCGTCGAGCTGATCCAACCGTGCCGTGATGGCGGCCGTCAGCTCGTAACGCCCGACGAGCGCGGCAACGCCGGGCACGCCACGCAACAACCGATCAACGGCGGCCGTGTGGTCGGCCACCGCAGCGATGTCCGATGCGGCGGACACAGCGGCGTCGAGGCCACCGATGATCTCTACAGCCGTCGGTGCCGGGCGCGATGACGGCCGGCTGTGAATCGCGATGATCCCACACATGCCTGGCAGGTTACCGCCGTCGCCGGAGTGCTCCCGGGCGGCTTCAGCCGTAGCGGCCGCGCACCACCGCGGCGAGCCGCTCGGCCAGCTGCAACGCCATATCGTGTGTCTCGGCTTCCACCATCACCCGGATCAATGGCTCGGTACCGCTGGCTCGCAGCAGGACCCGACCGTTGTCGCCCAACTCGGCCTCGACCGCTCCGACAGCGTCGGCCAACTCGGTGGCGATCGCCGGATGACGCTCGGCCACGCGCACGTTCACGAGAACCTGCGGATACGTGGTCATCACTGCCCCGGCCAGCTCGGCCAGCGATGTGCCTGATGCCTGCACGCGTTGCAGCAACTTCAGGCCCGCGAGCAGCCCGTCGCCGGTGCTGGCCACATGGCGATAGATGACGTGGCCACTCTGCTCACCACCGATCGCGAAGTCACCGGCCTCAAGCGCCTCCAGGACGTAGCGGTCGCCGACCGCGGTGGTCTCGATGTGGATGCCGGCCTCTCGCATCGCCCGATGGAAACCGAGGTTGCTCATCACCGTGACCACCACCGTGTCCGCAGTCAGTGCCCCCTCGCTGCGCAGCTGCAACGCCCCGAGGGCGATGAGACGGTCGCCGTCGACGATGCGGCCCTCGTTGTCGATCGCGATGACCCGGTCGCCGTCGCCGTCGAAGGCCAAGCCGACATCGGCATTGCCGGCCACCACCGCAGCGGCCAACCCCGCTGTGTGGGTGGCACCGCAATCGGCGTTGATGTTCGTGCCGTCCGGCGACGCGTTGATGACGGTGACATCGGCCCCGAGCACGCGCACAACCGCAGGCGCGACATCGCTCATCGCCCCGTTCGCGCAGTCGAGGACCACCCGTACGCCGACCAGCATCCCGGACGGAAACAACGAGGTCAGATGACGGACATAGGCGTCATCGAGACGCTGGCCGGCCGAGAAGGCGTCAGCACCAGGATCCGTCGGCGCACGGTCAGGCGCTCCAAGGCCGAACTCGATCTGGGCCTCGATCTGGGCCTCGATCTCGTCACTCAGCTTGACGCCACCGGGCGCGAAGATCTTGACGCCGTTGTCCGTGTACGGGTTGTGCGAGGCCGTGATCATCGCCGCCGGGGCGACGTGGGTGGCCGAGAAGTGCGCGAGTGCCGGCGTGGGCACCACGCCACAGAGCACCACCAGCGCGCCCTCGGAACGCAGGCCGCGCACAAGTGCGGCCTGCAGCGCTGGACCGGACTCGCGGGTGTCGCGCCCAATCAGCCAGGTGCCGTTGCCGAGCACGCGCGCCGCAGCGGCCCCGAGGGCGGTCACGTAGTCAGTGGTGAGTTCGGTGAGCGCAACGCCGCGCACACCGTCGGTGCCGAAGCGCAGCAACGCCAGCGCCAGCGGGTCAGCGCTTGGTGTACTGCGGAGCCTTACGGGCCTTCTTGAGGCCGTACTTCTTGCTCTCCTTGCGACGGCTGTCGCGGGTGAGCAGGCCGGCCTTCTTCAGCGCAGGCCGCTGCTCCGGATCGAGCTCGATCAGTGAGCGAGCGATACCCATGCGCAATGCGCCGGCCTGGCCACTGATGCCACCTCCAAAAATGGTGGCATCGACGTCGTAGGTCTCTTCCGTGCTGGTGAGGCGCAGCGGCTCGCTGACGATCATGCGCGCCATCGCCGTTGGGAAATAGTTCTCGAAGCTGCGACCGTTGATGGTCACAACACCGGTGCCCGGACGGAGACGAACCCGAGCAACGGACTCCTTGCGGCGTCCGGTGGTTTGCGTAAGCGGCTTGGTGGCCATGTCAGTTCACATTCTTTCGAGATTCAGCAGGGTCAGATCAGCGGGCTTTGGCCGAGGACAGGTCCAGGGCAACGGGGAACTGTGCAGCGTGCGGGTGCTCGGCACCGGCGTACACCTTCAGCTTGGTGATCATCTGGCGACCAAGCGGGCCGTGGGGCAGCATGCCGCGAACGCTGTTGCGCACTGCTTCTTCGGGCTTGCGGCCAAGCAGGTTCGAGTACGACTCACTCTTGATTCCGCCGGGATAACCGGTGTGGTGGTACATCGTCTTCTTGCTGGCCTTGTCCGAGGTGAGCACGACCTTGGCGGCGTTGATGATGATCACGTGGTCGCCGCTGTCCATGTGTGGGGCGAACGTGGTCTTGTGCTTACCACGCAGGATGCGCGCCACTTCGGTGCACAGACGGCCGAGCACGAGGCCTTCGGCATCAACAACATGCCAGGCGCGGGTGATCTCACTTGCTTTGGGTGTGTACGTACGCATCATCGAACTTTCTACGGAAACGTCTCCGTGGGTGGCGCCGAGTCGGCTGCCACCGGGACCAAACAAGGATAGGGGTGCCGCGCCCTGATCAGCAATCAGTGCGACACGAAAATCCTCACGCCTGTCCGCTCGGGTACCCGACTTCCCACAGGATGAGCCCATGTGCCGGCGCGAGGCTCGGCATCAGGGCACGGTCCCTGGCGCGCATCAGACCGCGGATCTCGCCGGCGTGACGCTTGCCGTGGCCGACGTCGATCATCAACCCGACGATGGAACGCACCATCTGATGACAGAACGCGTTGGCGCGGATCTCGAAGCGCAACAGACCCGGCTCATCGGCGGTGCTGACATCACTCCACCGGGCCAGCATCACCCGGCGGCGCATGGACGCCTCGCGCTCGCCCGCGATCAGCGCCGGCTTGCGACAGAACGAGGTGAAGTCGTTCTCGCCGATCAGCGGGTCACAGGCGAGTTGCATAGCCGGCAGCGACAGCGGGCGCCAAACGTGCCATGCGGTGTGCCGAAGGAACGGATCGGGGGTGGCCGTGTTCAGCACCGTGTACCGATAGTGCCGCCACAACGCCCCGAACCGGGCATGGAACTCGGGGTCGGCCCACTCTGCGCTGCGCACCACGAGGCTCGGCCCGCACATACTGTTGACGCGACGCACCAGGCCGATCAGATCGGTGTCGGCCGGGAGGTCACAGCTGATCACCTGTCCCCAGGCATGCACGCCGGCGTCGGTGCGGCCGGCGCCGATGATGTGCACCGGGTGGCGCGAGACGATGCCCAGCACCTCCTCCAGCACACCGGCGACTGTGGTGACATCACGGTTGACCGCAAACCCGGCGAACCCCGAACCGGCGTAGGCCACAACGCAACGAACCCGCCGCAGAGCGACGGGTTCGTGCAGTGGTTCGTTCATATCGGTCACGTCCGTTTCCGGCACGCGGGTCAGACGATCAGACGATCAGACGAGCTCGATGCGAGCCATCTGGGCCTTGTCGCCCTGGCGCGGCCCGAGCTTCAGGATCCGCAAGTAGCCGCCGTTGCGCTCGGTGTACCGCGGTGCCACCTCGGTGACGAGCTTGTGGGTCATCTCGCGGTCGCCCAGGTAGCCCTGGATCTGGCGGATGCGGTGGATGCGCATGGGATCGTCATCGGTGGCCTTCTTGGCCTTCGTGATGAGCTTTTCGGCGATGGGGCGCAGGGCCTTGGCCTTGGCCTCGGTGGTGACGATGCCCTCCGCTGCGATGAGCGAAGCGGCCAGGTTGGCCATCATCAGTTTCTGGTGCTGCGAGCTGCCGCCGAAGTTGCGAGCTCGGCGTGGTGTTGCCGGCATGGTGGGTGCCTGTCTTTCAGGGGTCGTGTCTAACGCAAAGGTCTGGTTCAGCCGCGCAGCGTGAGGCCGCGCTCGTCGAGCTTCTGCTTGACCTCGTCGAGGCTCTTCTGACCAAAGTTGGTGATGTTCAGAAGGTCGTCTTCAGTCTTGGTAAGTAGCTCGCCAATGGAATTGATCTGTGCCCGCTTCAAGCAGTTGCGCGGGCGCTCGGAGAGATCGAGGTCTTCGATCGGCAGGTCGAGGTCGGGAGACGAAGCGCTGCTTGCCGCAACCTCACCCAGTTCCAGGCCCTGTGGCTCATCACTGAGATTGGCGACGAGGTCCACGAGCGAACGAAGCGTCGCGCCGGCCGATGCCAGTGCCTCACGAGGCGTGATCGAACCATCGGTTTCGATATCAAGGACGAGTCGGTCGTAGTTCGAACTCTGCTCGACGCGGGTTGGCTCGATCTCGAACATGACACGCCGAACTGGGGAAAAGATGGCGTCGATCGGGATCACACCAATGGTGCGGCTTTCGTTCTCACGGTGGCTGGAGAGATAGCCACGACCGCGCTCGACGGTGAGGTCCACCGCGAGTCGGCCCTTCGAGTTGAGCGATGCAATGTGGAGTTCGGTATTGAGAATCTCCACATCGCTCGAGCACTTGATATCGGCCGCTGTGACCTCTGCAGATCCACGCACATCGAGACGCACCACGACGGGCTCATCGCTCAAGCTCGTCAGCACGATGTCTTTGAGGTTGAGGATGATGTCGGTGATGTCTTCGCTGATGCCGGTGATCGTGTCGAACTCGTGGAGTGCGTCGTCGAAACGTACCGCAGTGATCGCCGCGCCCGGAATGGACGACAGCAATGTGCGACGCAGTGAGTTACCAATCGTGTGGCCGAAGCCCGGCTCGAGTGGGCCAACGAAAAAACGCTGACGGTTGTTGGCTTCTTCGCCGATTGCCTCGACGGTGGGGCGCTGAATGACGAGCATGAAAGTCGCCTAAGTCCTTTCGGGTTCGTTACTTCGAGTACAGCTCAACGATGAGCTGTTCGCGGACGGGCACGTCGATGTGTTCGCGTTGAGGAAGGTCACGAACTGTGACCTGCTTGCCGCCATCGCCTTTTTCGAGCCAACCAACAACATTGCGGTCAAGCGTGTCGAGGTTGTGTTGCACGATGATCATGTTGCGCGCCTTTTCGGAGAGGCTGACGACGTCGCCCTTCTTGACGCGGGCACTCGCGATGTCGACGCGCTTGCCGTTCACCTGGATCTTGCCGTGGCTGACGAACTGACGAGCCTGCGGGCGGGTCTCAGCCCAGCCAGCGCGGTACACGACGTTGTCGAGACGCTGTTCGAGCAAGCGCAACAGGTTCTCACCCGTGGGGCCCTGCAGCCGGTTGGCTTCTTCGTAGGTCCGACGGAACTGCCGCTCGAGTACGCCGTAGATGAACTTGGCCTTCTGCTTCTCCTGCAGCTGTGCAAGGTACTCGCTGCCGGCGTTACGCCGACGTGTGCGGCCGTGCTGGCCAGGAGGAAAGGGCCGACGCTCAAGGGCTTTGCGGCCCTTTTCGTTTTCGAAGATGTTGGTCGCGAGACGGCGCGAGACGCGCACCTTTGGTCCGGTGTATCGAGCCATAACTAGTTCCTCTTACGCTTCGGCTGGCTGCAGCCGTTATGAGCTAACGGTGTGACGTCTTTGATCGAAGTGACTTCGAGGCCTGTGTTCTGGATCGAACGTACGGCGGTGTCACGACCCGAACCCGGGCCCTTTACCTGCACTTCGACACGGCGCAAGCCGTGCTCCATTGCTGCACGGGCTGCCTTGTCGGCAGCCATCTGCGCGGCGAAGGGCGTGCTCTTACGGGAGCCTTTGAAGCCCACCGCGCCCGACGACGCCCACGAGATGACGTTGCCCTGCGTGTCGGTGATGCTGACGATGGTGTTGTTGAACGAGCTCTTGATATGGACGACACCAACAGTGACGTTCTTGCGCTCGCGCTTGCGGGGACGACGTCCCCCTGGCTTTGGCTTTGCCATCGCTACTTCCTCACGGCCTTCTTCTTATTGGCAACGGTCTTCTTTGGGCCCTTGCGGGTACGAGCGTTGGTGTGGGTGCGCTGGCCGCGTACTGGCAGGCCCTTGCGGTGACGGATGCCCTGCAGGCAACCGATTTCGATCTTGCGCTTGATGTCGCGCTGAACCTCGCGGCGAAGGTCACCTTCAACCGTGAGCTTTTCGATCTCGGCGCGGATGCGGTTGACCTCATCTTCTGTGAGGCTGCGCACGCGGGTGTTGGGATCGAGGCCAGCATCGGCGCAGATCTTCTGCGCGGTCGGCTTGCCAATTCCGTAGATATAGGTGAGGGCGATTTCCAACCGCTTTTCGCGGGGGATGTCGATACCAGAAATAC
The DNA here is from genome assembly GCA_043743395.1 of Actinomycetota bacterium. GTDB lineage: Bacteria > Actinomycetota > Acidimicrobiia > Acidimicrobiales > Ilumatobacteraceae > WLMZ01. The sequence continues at coordinate 10,664 of JAYTWP010000006.1, forward strand.
GAGCCATCGTTGTTTCCTATTCCTCAGCCCTGGCGCTGCTTGTGACGTGGGTTTTCGCAGATCACCATGACGCGACCGTGCCGACGTATGACCTTGCACTTCTCGCAGATTTTCTTGACACTCGGTCGGACCTTCATGGGGTGCCTTTACTTGTAGCGGTACGTAATGCGACCTCGGGTGAGGTCGTAAGGGGTGAGTTCTACCTGAACCTTGTCGCCCGGCAGAATACGGATGTAGTGCATACGCATCTTTCCGGAGATGTGCGCCAGAACCTTGTGGCTATTCTCAAGTTCGACACGGAACATGGCGTTCGGAAGCGACTCGACAATGGTGCCCTCAAGCACAATGGCGTCTTCTTTAGGCTTGGCCAGGGTGGCCTCCTCAACAGCGGCGGACGAAAGGCTCTCACGAGGACTGCTTGCGCGCAGACTTCGTTAGGGCCGAGTTGCAATGCTATCGCCCATGAATCGGAACGCCAAGCCCCAACCGACAGTTCTGAAAGAGAAATCGTACCAAACAAGCAGCGCCAGATCAGGCATTTGCACACCGGTCGGGCAGCCGCGGTCTCGTGCTGTCAGGGCCTGGTCAGAATCTCTGGGCCTCGGGGACCAACAAGAACGGTGTGCTCCACATGGGCCGCCAGTGAACCATCGGCGGTGACAATGGTCCAGCCATCCTCGAGTGTGTACACATCGTCGAAACCCCCGGCGATGAGCATTGGCTCAATCGCCAGCACCACGCCCGGCTCGAGCAGCGGGCCCCGACCTCGTCGGCCCCGATTTTCGACATCGGGCTCCTCGTGCATTGCTCGACCGATGCCGTGGCCGCAATAGTCGTGCGGGCTGCCATAGCCAGCAAAGGACACGACCTCGTCGATGGCCGCACCGATATCGCCCAGGTGGCCACCGGGAACCATCGCCCGAATACCGGCGGCCAAAGCCCGATCCGCAGTCTCGAGCAACCGCTCGGTTGCCGAAGTACTCGTCCCCACAAGCATCGAAAAGGCTGCGTCGCCATGCCACCCGTGCATGATCGCGCCGCAGTCCACTGAGAGCAGATCACCGTCGTTCAAGATCCGTTCACTCGGGATCCCGTGAATGAGTTCGTCATTGACCGACGTGCAAATCACGGCTGGAAAGCCGTGATATCCAAGGAAGTTCGATGCGGCCTGGTGGCCAAGCAGCACCTTGCGAGCGGCAGCGTCAAGTTCAAGCGTGGTCACTCCTGGATGGGCCTTGGCGCGAATTGCGGCGTGCATCTCCGCGACCACTCGGCCCGCAGCTCGCATGTGCTTGATCTCCTCCGCACTTCGGCGAGGGAGACCGCCACCGCGACGGCGCATTACTTGCGCCGGCTCGCTTCAACAGCCGCGGTGAGCCGCAAGAACACTTCATCTGGGCTGGCCACGCCATCGACCACGGTCAGGCGGCCAGTCCTTTGGTAGTACTGGATCAGCGGGGCGGTCTGCTCTTCGTACAGGTCGAGCCGATTGTTGATCGCGTCGGGCGTGTCATCAGCGCGGTACATCACGTCGCCACCACACACATCACAGATCCAGGGCTGTCGTTCGTGGCCAGTGGCCACATAATTGGTGCCACAGTCACGGCATACCCGGCGCGCCGACAGCCGCTCAAGCACAAGATGACGCGACACGTCGAGATCGATCACCGCATCGAGGGGACGCTCACCCGTGACCTCGTCAAGCGCCTCGGCCTGGCGGACCGTCCGGGGAAAGCCATCGAGAATGTAACCCCGCGTGCGCGCATCGTCACTGTTGAGACGCTCGCTGACGATACCCACCATGATCTCGTCACCAACAAGACCACCGGCATCCATGACTTCCTTGGCAGCTTGACCCAACCCAGTGCCTTCGCGCGCCGCTGCTCGCAACATGTCGCCAGTAGAAATGTGGGGCACCACAAAGTGCCGCGACAGACGTACGCATTGCGTACCTTTCCCCGCGCCCTGCCTACCGAGGATGATGAGCCGAGCTCCGGGAATCATGGTTTGACTACTTCAGGAAACCCTCGTAGTTGCGCAAGGTCAGCTGACTGTCGATCTGACGCATGAGCTCAAGTGCGACACCCACGGCGATGAGCACTGTCGTACCGGCGAACGGGAAGTTCTGGACTCCGAAGATCCAAAGCAAGATGTATGGGAGAAGGGCGATCGTCGCAACGAACAATGCACCGGGAAGCGTGATGCGGTTGACAACCTTGCCGAGATAGCGCTCGGTCTGCGGACCGGGACGAATACCGGGGATGAAGCCACCTTGTTTGCGAATCTGGTCGGCCTGGCGAATTGGGTCGAACGCAATCGAGTTGTAGAAGTATGCAAAGGCGACGATCAGCACCGCCAAGATCAGGGCGTGCACGAGGTTTTGCGTGTTGACGATATATCGGTTGACAAAATCGGTGATGCTTCCGCGCCAACCCTCGGCGGAGCCGAGCACATTGGTCAACAGGACCGGGAGCAACAGCACAGAGCTGGCGAAGATGATCGGCACAACACCACTCTGGTTGACCTTGAGCGGGATGTAGGTGTTTTGACCACCGTACATACGGCGGCCGACCTGCCGCTTGGCGAACGAGACAGGAATTCGGCGCTGAGCCAATTCCACACGGACGACTGCAAAGACAATTCCGATGACCAACAAGATCAACAGAACGAACAACACTCGACTTTCTTCTTGCCAAATGCGCAAGAAGTTGACGGGCAGGTTCGAGACCACCGAGGCGAAAATGATCATTGACATACCGTTGCCAATGCCACGCTGGCTGATGAGTTCGCCCATCCACATGATGAGCGCAGTGCCAGCGACGAGCGAGACGATCACGAGCAAGGCACGCGGCATGAACACGGGCAACAATTTGACGTCGGGAGCGTTACGCGCAGCGCCGAAGAACGCACTGCCTCGACCCTGTCCAAAGATGAACGTGAGGCCTGCGGCCTGCAGCGTGGCGATGCCGATACCGAGATAGCGGGTGTACTGAGTGATCTTGCGCTGTCCGACCGCGCCCTCTTGCTGCAGTTTTTCGAGCTTCGGGATCACGACGCCCAGCACTTGCATGATGATGCTCGCTGTGATGTACGGCATGATGCCCAGCGCGAAAATCGAGAAGCTGCTGAACGCCCCACCCGAGAACAGGTTCAAGAAGCCGAGCGCGCCACCACCTTGGGCCTGGTCACGAAGCTGCTGCACTGCCAACTGATCGACGCCGGGCACCTGAATGGCAACGCCCATGCGATAGAGACCGACGATTCCGATGGTGAACAGAATCTTGTTTCGCAGATCGGCAACCTTGAAGACGTTCTTCAAGCTCGACAGCACGGGCAACTCCTCAGCAAGACGATGGACAACGACACGCTAGAACCGCAGTTGCGGCAACAACGAACAAATCAGCGGTTGGTGAATTGGTTGCCACTCGCTGGCGGACGAACCTTATAGGGCAGCGGCAAGATGGTGACCGTACCACCGAGCGCAACGATGGCGGCCTCGGCCGACTTCGACACACCGTGGGCCGTGACATTGACCTTGCCGGTCAGTTCGCCGTAACCGAGCACCTTGACGAAGTCGCCCTTGCGCAACAGGCCGCGGGCAACAAGTACCTCTGGCGTGATGTCGGCGGCATCAAGCTTCGCAATGGAATGCAAGTTGACAGCGGTGTACTCGACGCGGAAAGGGTTGTTGAACCCCTTCAACTTCGGCACGCGCTGCTTCAGCGGCATCTGGCCACCTTCGAAGCCACGCGCAACCTTGCCTCGCCCGCGAGATTGCTGGCCCTTGGTACCACGGCCAGCGGTCTTGCCGCCCTTGCCGCCAATACCACGGCCGACTCTCTGTTCGGCTTTGTTGGCGCCTGGCGCCGGTGAAAGTTCGTCTACGCGCATAGTGATGCTCTTTCGAATCCGTTACCGAACGCCTCAGGCGCTGGCGTTTTCCTCTACCGAAATAAGGTGAGGTACCCGTGCGATCATGCCCCTGATTTCGGGGCGATCGGGCAGGGTGTTGGTGTCACCAATCTTCCTCAAACCCAAGGCGCGCAGTGTGCCTTTGCTCTTGGGCTTGGCACCGATGCTTGAACGCACCAGCTTCACGAACAATGTCTTTTCGCTCATCAGTGTGTCTCTCCTGCGGCCATCGACTTCTGACGGTCGTTGTATGCCTTGAGCAGACCCTTCGGAACAAACTCATCGGCGTTGAGGCCACGACGCTTGGCTACCTCATCCGGGCGCTGCAAGGACTGCAGACCTTGAATCGTGGCGCGTGCGACGTTGATGGCATTCGCCGAGCCGAGCGACTTGCACAGAATGTCATGCACGCCCGCCTCTTCGAGAATGACGCGTGCTGCCCCACCAGCGATGACGCCGGTACCCGGAGCAGCGGGCTTCATCAAGACGCGGCCGGCACCTGTGACCCCGAGAACCGGGTGAATGATGGTGCTGCCGGCGAGAGCGACATCGAACAAGCTCTTTTTTGCTTCCTCGGTGCCCTTCTGGATCGCCAGTGGCACTTCCTTTGCCTTGCCATACCCAAGACCAACGCGACCGTTACCATCGCCGACCACAACGAGGGCGGTGAACGAGAAACGACGACCGCCCTTGACGACCTTGGCGACGCGATTGATCGCAATGACGCGCGACTCGCGTAGGCCACCCGGCTCGGGCGGGGCTGCATTGGGATTGTTGTTGCTGTACGACGGACCAGCCATCAGAACTCCAGACCTGCTTCACGAGCGGCATCGGCTGCCGCGGCGACGCGACCGTGGTAGGCAAAGCCACCGCGATCGAACACTACTTTTTCAATGCCGGCGGCTTTTGCTCGCTCGGCAATGAGCTGGCCCATACGGCTAGCAGCTGCGACGCTGCTTGCGTTGGAGTCAGCGGCACGCTCTGTTGCTTCGTTGGTCGATGCGGCGACCAGCGTTCGGCCAGCCTCGTCATCGATCAACTGAAGCACGAGGTGCTTGTTTGACCGGAATACTGCGAGGCGTGGCCGCGCGGCGGTTCCGTGAATCTTCTTGCGAACCCGACCGTGGCGACGGATGCGGGACTCGCGACGAACTTTGGCGTTATCACTCATGGTTCTGTCTCTCCTTAGGCCTTACTTCTTACCGGTCTTGCCGGCTTTACGGAGGACCTTCTCACCGAGATAGCGCACGCCTTTGCCCTTGTACGGCTCTGGCTTGCGAATGCTGCGAATGTTGGCCGCGATCTGGCCGACGACTTCCTTGTCGATTCCCTTGACGATGACTCGTGTAGGCACTGGCACCTCGAAGGTGATGCCCTCTGGCGCGTTCACGATCACGGGATGGCTGAAGCCAAGCGAGAGTCGAAGGGTCGTGGGAGTCTGAGCTTCAGCGCGATAACCCACGCCGATGATCTCGAGCTCCTTGCTGAACCCTGTGGTAACCCCAACGACCATGTTGTTCACCAAGGTGCGGGTGAGGCCATGCAACGAGCGATTGTCGCGCTCGTCGTTGGGGCGCTCGACCACCAGATTCTCTTCGTCGCGGCGAACCGTGATGGCACCGGGGACCCCAAAAGACAATGTGCCTTTGGGACCCTTGACGGTCACGGTTCCTTCGATGACGGAGACGTCCACGCCTGCGGGAACGTTGATGGGGGATTGTCCGATACGGCTCATGTCAGTTCCTCGATCACCAGACGTAGCACAGGACTTCGCCACCCATGTTGCGCTTGCGCGCCTCACGGTCGCTCATCAGTCCAACACTGGTGGATAGGACAGCCACACCCAGACCGCCGAGCACGCGTGGCACAGCAGTGGACTTGCGATACACGCGAAGACCGGGGGTGGAAACACGCTTGATTCCGCTGATAGTGCGGGCACGCTCGTGTGAGTACTTCATCTGCACAGTGAGTACTTCGCCGGGGCCCTTCATCGAAGGAGCCACGGTGAACCCTGCGATGTAACCCTCTGATTGGAGGATCTTGGCGAGAGCAACCTTCTGCTTTGAAGATGGCATTGGGACCTCATCATGCATTGCCGTGTTGGCATTACGGATGCGGGTCAGCATGTCTGCGATTGGATCAGTCAACATGGTTGCCCCTCACCAGCTCGCCTTGGTTACGCCCGGAACTTCACCGGCGTGGATCATCTCACGAAGACACACACGGCAAAGGCCGAACTTACGGTAAACGGAGCGCGCCCGTCCGCAGCGGCGACAACGTGTGTAGCCGCGCACTTTGAACTTGGGCGTTGCTGCCGCTTTGTTGATCTGAGATTTCTTGGCCATTGTTCTACTCGCCTTTCCCGATCACTTCTTCTTCGCTTTGGCAGCCGGCCTGGCTGCCTTACCACCACGGACCGGGCCGCGGCGTTTGGTTGTCTTTGGAGGCGGACCTGCATCGGCACCCCGTTTGAAGGGAAAGCCAAATGCGTCGAGCAAAGCCTTGCCCGCCTCGTCGGTCGTCGCAGTCGTCACAATCGTGATGTCCATCCCGTGGGGAGCGTCGATCTTGTCGTAATCGATCTCGGCGAACACCACCTGATCAGCGAGGCCGAACGTGTAATTTCCACGACCGTCCCACGAGTGAGCCGGCAGGCCACGGAAGTCTCGAATACGAGGAATGGCGACGGCGACGAGTCGATCGAAGAATTCCCACATACGGTCGCCGCGCAAGGTGACTTTGCACCCGATTGCCTGATTCTCGCGAAGCTTGAATGCCGCGATCGACTTACGTGACTTCGTGATGATCGGCTTCTGGCCAGCGATCTTGGTCAGGTCGGCAACCGCACCCTCGAGCAGCGAGGGCTGCTGTGTGGCGCGGCCGACTCCCATGTTGATGACGACCTTTTCGAAGGTCGGCACTTGCATGATGTTCGTGATCCCGAGCTGCTCCATAAGAGCGGCCTTGACCTCGGCGTTGTATTTCAGCTTGAGGCGTGGCACGTAGGCCGTGTCTGTGGTCATGAGATCACCTCACCTGTGGATTTGGCCACGCGCACCTTGGTGCCATCGGCTTGAATCTTGTATCCCACACGAGTGGGCTTGCCCTTATGCACGAGCATCACGTTGCTCGCATGCACCGGCATATCGCGATCGATGATGCCGCCTTGCATGGTCTGCTTGGTCTGCTTCTGGTGCTTCTTGGCGATGTTGACGCCACTGACAATGACCTTGTTTTCACGAGGCAACGCACGGACGATCTCGCCCTCTTTGCCTTTGTCCTTGCCAGCGATGACGAGAACGGTGTCACCCTTTTTGAGTTTCATGGTCACAACACCTCCGGGGCGAGCGACACGATGCGCATGAACTTCTTGTCACGCAATTCGCGACCGACGGGCCCGAAAATGCGCGTTCCACGCGGCGTGAGGTCGTCTTTGATGATGACGGCAGCGTTCTCGTCGAAGCGGATGTAGCTGCCGTCTGGACGACGCTTTTCCTTCTTCACGCGGACGACCACACACTTGACGACGTCACCCTTTTTCACACCGGCACCGGGGATAGCGTCCTTGACGGTCGCCACAAAGATGTCGCCGATCGACGCATAACGCCGACGAGTGCCACCGAGCACCTTGATGCACAGAACTTCTTTACCGCCGCTGTTATCTGCGACGCGAAGGCGAGACTCTTGTTGGATCACTTGGCACGCTCCAGCACTTCGATGACGCGCCAGCGCTTGTTCTTGCTCGTCGGGCGGGTCTCCATCAAACGAACTCGGTCGCCAATGTTGACATCGTTGGCTTCATCATGGGCGTACAGCTTCTTGGTCCGCATCATGAACTTTCCGTACTTCGGGTGACGCACGCGCTCAATCACTGCGACCACTGCGGTCTTGTCCATCTTGTTGGACACGACGACACCTTCGCGGACCTTGCGAGCGTTGCGCTCTGCCCCGGCGGATTCTGTTGTTGTTTCGTCAGCCATAGCTGCACTCACTTCCCGGCCTCGGCCAACGCAATTTCGCGCTGGCGGATGAGGGTGTTAAGACGGGCGATATGACGGCGAACCTTGCGGATTTCCGCAACGTTGTCCAGCTGTCCCGTCGCGTTACGGAATCGAAGGTTCAACGATTCCTGCTTGGTGGCGCGAAGCTCCTCGACCAATCCGGCGAGATCGAGCTCACGTAGTTCTGCATTTGATGTCGCCATCTCAGATCGCCTCTTCACGTGTGATGACGCGAGCCTTGATTGGAAGCTTCTGAATCGCCTTCTCGAGAGCGGCTCGCGCTTGCTCTGGATTGGGGAAGCTGAGCTCGAACAGGACTCGGCCCGGCTTGACGACAGCCACCCAGAATTCCGGGTTGCCCTTACCGGAACCCATGCGGGTCTCGGCGGGCTTCTTCGTGACTGGCTTGTCCGGAAATACGTTGATCCAGACCTTGCCGCCACGCTTGATGGCACGAGTCATGGCGATACGGGCGGCCTCGATCTGGCGAGCGGAGAGCCAGCCTGGTTCGAGCGCCTGAATGCCGTATTCGCCGAAGCTCAGCGAAGACGCTCCCTTGGTCATACCTGTTGTACGACCACGGTGCTGCTTACGGTGTTTGACCTTACGGGGCATCAACATGTGAAATCAGTCCTCCCCACGGAAATGCGGTGCTTCGTGCCCGGCATTGGTACGGCGAGCGATTTGCTCTTCTTCGTCGAGAAGTTTTTCGAATTCCGGATCGGCTTCCTTCAACAGAGGAGCTGTGTCGATCTCGGCGACGTCGTCGGCCTTCTTGCGACCGGCCGATGAAACAACCTTGCGCGGCGCGCCAGACGTTTCACCAACAGCCATCGCTGCTTCACGAATGATCTTGTCGTCGTTCTGTGGCTTGTACGGCAGGATGTCGCCCTTGTAGATCCAGACTTTGACGCCGACGCGACCGCTTGTGGTCTTTGCCTCGCGGAAGCCATAATCGATGTCCGCACGCAGTGTGTGCAGCGGCACGCGGCCTTCGCGATACCACTCGGTACGGCTCATTTCAGCACCACCGAGGCGGCCTGAGCACTGCACCCGGATGCCGAGCGCTCCGGCCTTTTGGGCGTTCTGGACGGCCCGCTTCATGGCACGGCGGAAGGCGATGCGGTTGATGAGCTGGTCGGCAACGCCTTGGGCAATCAGTGCTGCATCGAGTTCGGGAGACTTGATTTCGACAATGTTCAGCTGCACCTTGGGGTTACCGGTGATCTGGGTGAGCAATGCGCGCAGCTCGTCTGCTTGCGCACCACGCCTGCCAATGACAATTCCGGGACGAGCTGTATGGATATCGACGCGGACCTTGTCACGCGTACGTTCAATCTCGATGCGGCTAATCGCAGCCGTCTCGAGCTTGGTCATGATTGCGCGCCGGATCTTCCAATCCTCGGTGAGGTAGTCCTTGTATTCGCGCTCACTGAACCAACGACTCTTCCAGTCGGTTGTGATGCCAAGGCGGAAGCCGTATGGGTTGATCTTCTGACCCATCAGTTGCTCTCTTCTGCTTCGGGCTGATCGGCGGCGGTTGTTTCGCTACCGTCGACGGCCTCAGGCGAGTCGGTCGTATCGGCGATGACTTCTGTGGCAACGTCATCGTTCGTAGTGCTGTCGATGTCGATGGGCTCGTCGGCATCGTCGGCGGTGGTCTCAGTGTCGGTCGCACCGGACTTGAGGCCCTGGGCACGCTCGCGGCTGCGCTCGACGCGATCACGACGTGCAGCGGTGGAACTAGTGGCACCGCGACGCCGGCCGGCTGCCGTGCGATTGGCATCCTTGGCCTGCAGCACTTCGATGCGGTCGTCGCTGAGGCGGGCAACCACGATCGTGATATGACACGTGCGCTTGTTGATGCGGGTTCCGCGGCCGCGGGCACGCGCTGCGAATCGACGCAACGTTGGGCCCTCGTCAGCGAAGCATGCGAGAACGAACAGCTCTTCGGGATCTTGCTCATCATTGTGCTGTGCGTTGGCAACAGCGCTGGCAAGTACCTTGCGAACAGTTACGGCAATGCCCTTGTCGGTGAATTGCAGAACCTCATCGGCCTGCTTGACCGGCAGTCCGCGAATGATGTTGAGCACGAGACGGGCCTTGCTCGCTGAGCTGCGCACATACAGAGCCGATGCCTTTGTGCCGCCCTTTGAGCCGGTGACGAAGTTCTTTTCGTTGAGCTTTGGACCGGTCATTATCGGCGACCCTTCGTGTTCTTCTCTTGGCCGGCGTGGTACCGGAAGGTACGCGTCGGCGAGAATTCACCCAGTTTGTGACCAACCATGGATTCGGTGACGTACACCGGCACGTGCTTTCGACCGTCGTGAACGGCAATGGTGTGTCCGACCATGTCGGGGATGATCGTGCTGCGACGCGACCAGGTCTTGATGACCTTCTTGTCGTTCGCTGCATTCATGGCGTCGACCTTCTTCAACAGATGGTCGTCGACGAACGGGCCCTTCTTCAGGCTGCGGGACATGATTACCTCCGACCCTTGCTGGTGCGGCGGCGGCGAACGATGAGCTGCTGCGACGCCTTCTTCTTGTTGCGAGTACGACCCTCTGGCTTGCCCCAAGGCGACACCGGGGGCCGGCCACCCGAGGTACGACCTTCGCCACCACCAAGTGGGTGATCGACTGGGTTCATGGCCACGCCACGGGTCTGGGGGCGGATGCCCTTCCAGCGATTGCGACCGGCCTTGCCGATGGTGATCAACTCGTGCTCGCTGTTGCCGACTTCGCCGACCGTGGCGCGACAGTCGATGAGTACACGACGCATTTCAGTGCTGGGAAGACGAACCGTCGCGAAACGGCCGTCCTTTGCGACGAGCTGAATGGCCATACCGGCCGAGCGCCCCATCTTGCCACCCTGACCTGGCCGGAGCTCCACGTTGTGGATGACCGTACCGACGGGGATGTAGCGCATGGGCATTGCGTTGCCGGGCTTGACATCGCTGCCCTGGCCACTTTGCACAAAGTCGCCGACGTTCAAGCCCTTGGGGGCGAGGATGTATGCCTTTTCGCCATCTGCATAGTGCAGCAAAGCGATACGGCAGGTGCGGTTCGGATCGTATTCGATTGACGCGACTTTGGCGACGACACCGTCTTTGACGCGACGGAAGTCGATAATGCGGTACTGGCGCTTGTGTCCGCCGCCACGGTGACGGGCCGTCTTGCGCCCGTACACGTTGCGCCCACCGGTGCGGGAACGTGTGGCGATCAGCGTCTTCTCGGGCGTCGACTTCGTGATTTCGGAGAAATCAGCAGACGTCTGGAAACGACGACCGGCGCTTGTTGGTTTACGTGAGCGAATAGCCATTGCAGTCTCAGTTCTCGAACAGCGGAATGTCGTTGCCCGCTGCCAGGGTGACGATGGCCCGCTTGGTGTCGGGCTTCTTGCCGTTGCGATTGCTCTTACGCGCACGGGTGACTTTGCCCAGGCGATTGAGCGTGTTGACCTTGACGACCTTGACGCCCCAGATCGCCTCGACGGCATCGTGAATCTCGGGCTTGCTGGCCGACGGGTGAACCTTGAACGTGTATACACCCTGTTCGATGAGTGCGTAGCTCTTCTCGGACACAACTGGCGCCAAGATGATGTCGCGGGGGTCTTTCATGACTGCTCCGTTTCGGCGGTCTCATCGCTGACGGTGTCTTCGGCCTCAGCTTCAGCGACCGCAGGCTTTGCAGCCTTCTTGGCGGGTGCCGCCTTGGCTACCTTTGCGGCTGCTTTCTTGGCGGGTGCTGCCTTTGTGGCTGCCTTCTTGGCGGGCGCCTTGGCTGCCTTCGTGGCTGCCTTCTTGGCGGACGCGTGAACTTCGCCAGCCTCACCAGGCAGATTGTCTTGCGTGAACACGATGGTCTCGTTACACAAGATGTCGTAGGCGTTGAGTTCACCGACTTCCATCAACTGGACCATTGGCAAGTTGCGGAAGCTCTTGATGGCATTGATGTCGTCGCGGCCATGGACCACCAACACGCTGCCGTTGACACCAAGCGCCTGGAGTGCGGCTGACGCCGACTTCGTGCTCGGCGCTTCAAAACCCCACGAGTCGACAACGATGATCTTGCCTTCGTTGGCGCGATCGGACAGTGCCGAACGCAGCGCAAGCTTGATCATTTTTTTCGGTGTCTTTTGGCCGTACTTACGAGGCTTCGGGCCGAGCGCCACACCGCCGCCACTGAAGTGAGGTGCACGGGTTGAGCCCTGACGAGCGTTACCGGTGCCCTTTTGCTTGAACGGCTTCTTGCCGCCACCACTGACCTCGGCACGAGTCTTGGTGCTTTGCGTGCCGGCACGACGACGGGCCAACTGCGCTGTAACGACCTGGTGCATGACTGGAACATTCGGCTGGATCCCGAATACCTCGGCATCGAGTTCGAGGTTTCCGACATCGCTGCCGGCGACGGTCCTCAGTGCTACGGACGCCATGACGTCACTTCCCCTTCACTGCGTTACGGACGATGACGACGCCACCGTTGGGGCCTGGAACCGAACCCTTGATCAACAGCAAGCCCCGTTCGAGATCGGCTTCAACGATTTCGAGGTTCATCGTGGTGACCTGCTCATTACCCATGTGGCCGGCCATCTTGAGGCCCTTGAGCACGCGGCCCGGATAGCTGCACGAGCCGATTGAGCCGGGAGCACGGTGATGTTTATGGTTACCGTGACTGGCACCTTGGCCCTTGAAGTTGTGGCGCTTCATCACGCCTGCGGTGCCCTTACCGCGGCTGACAGCAGTGACATCGACCTTTTGACCCTTGACCAGCATGTCGACTGTGATCTCTTGGCCGACGGAGAACCCGTCCACCGACTCGAGCCGCAATTCGACGAGACGCCGTCCGGGGGCAACGCCTGCCTTGGCGAAGTGCCCTGCCTCGGGCTTGCTCAGCTTCTTTGCGTCCTTGTGGCCATAGGTGACCTGAAGGGCCGTGTAGCCGTCGCGTTCGGTGGTCTTGACCTGGACCACGCGAGCTGGCTCGACGCGCAGGACCGTGACCGGGACAATTCGATTGTCCTCAGCCCATACCTGGGTCATGCCGACTTTTTCGCCGACGATCGCTTGTTGTGCCATGGCGGCAGCCTTTTCGTCCGGACCGGGGAATCCCGGATACTTGGTGTGGTACGTGGACGGAATCGCAGCCTTGCAGCCAAGCGCCGTTCACGCAGATGCTCCGAGGGCGTGGCCCACGGAGCATCAAGTTCGGTTGTCGCCGTGCGGTTCCGAGCAGCAACACTGCTCGGCGCACACGGACTTCAGTTAAACATTTAAACGAATCTTGTGACAGCGAGGCCTGAGGCCGAACTATCACGAGCAGGAAATGCTACCCCCGCTTTGCACTGTTGCCACGCCCGCGCCAGCCTTTTCGTGACCAGCCGAGCCAGACTGCGACACGATGAGTCCAGTTGGTACCGTCTGAGTGCCGAGACGGAGGATTCGTGCGTCGATTGATGATGAAGTCCGTGTCCAGCTCCTCACCTGCCAGGCGCGCAGCGCGCGCAGCACACCGGGAATGGTCCTGAATGCAGGCGCGTCTGTTGGCCTTCGCAATCGTCGTAATGACGAGTTGCGGGACGCACAGTTCCAAAGACTCCGATGAGCCGCAACCCGACGTCGACGACGCAGCACTGACGAGTGCGGTCGATATTCGAGCTTTCGGATGCCAACTCGAACCAACACGGGGCGCAGGCGCCGTTATCGACGGTGGTTTCATACTCACCGCCGCACACGTCGTCGCCGGAGCGTCGTCGATCACGGTCCGACCAGCGACACCCGCGAACGCGGCGTCATCGATTGCCCATGTCGTTGCGATCGACCCAGCCGCCGACATCGCGCTGCTTTCGACACCTCAGAGTGTTGCGGCCCCACTCTCGCTCGGTCGGGCGTCGACCAACGACAGGGGCGTTGCCGTCGTGTTTCGTGACCGGACCCCGATCGCCATACCGTTCATCATCACCCGGCCGGTCAGGGTTCGGATCTTCGATATCTACCATCGAAAGACCGTCAATCGCGATGGCTATCAGGTGGAGATCGAGGTCGAGCCGGGTGATTCAGGGGCGGTGCTCGTTGGACCACGTGGCACGGCCGACGGTGTCCTTTACGCCAAGAGCGAGGACAGCGAGGATCGGGCGTGGGCCACGACCACGACAATGCTGAGGAGTCTCCTCGATCGAGCCACACGCGCCGACCCCGCCGTCGGCATCGACTCTGGAACATGCGTTCACTAAGACGGAGTCTGTAAGGAGAACTCCAACCGATTTAGTTGCCTTACACACCCGTACCGTGACGGCCTTCGCCACCGGCGAAGCGCGCCGCTCCATCAAGTGTCTCACCGGTCCGGATCACGTCGAGACCGAGACGTGTCTCGTTGGCAAGCGCATCGGCGAGCGACATGTCCCACTGCTCGTACGAACTCATGCGATCACTGCGCATGCATCCCTGAGGGAATCCGGCTATCTGACGCGCCATTTCAAGTGCCGTCTCGAGCGCAGAACCCGGCTCGCATAAGCGGTTGGCAAGACCCATCCGTAACGCTTCGTCTCCGCTCACACCACGCCCTGTGAGAATGAGGTCGAGTGCGTGGCTGTGCCCGAGCAGTCGTGACAGTCGCACGGTGCCACCGTCGATCAGGGGCACGCCCCATCGACGACAGAAGACCCCGAACACCGCCGAACTCGACGCCACCCGTAGGTCGCACCATGCAGCAAGCTCGAGGCCACCCGCGACCGCGTAACCTTCGACGGCCGCGATGACTGGCTTCGAGAGCAGCATCCGCGATGGGCCCATCGGGCCGTCGAGTGACATTTCCGTATCGACTCGATTGCCGCGTCCCTCGAAAATGCCTTTGAGATCCGCTCCCGCGCAGAACGTGCCCCCAGATCCGGTGAGAACCGCGACGAACAACGCGTCATCGGCGTCGAAACGCCGAAAGGCATCGGCGAGCGCTGCCGCAGTTGGACCGTCGACGGCGTTTCGGGCCGAGGGCCTGTTGATCGTGATAACCGCAACCGACCCCTCGGTGACGAACTCAATGGACTGCGTGCTCATACGTCGAACCTTAGAGCGCGCGTCAGTAGGCGCCGAGTCGGATCCGGGCCCCCTCGGACGACCCCGGTCCACCTCCGACGACCCCGGTCCACCTCCGACGATCCCGGGTCCCGGTACTTCTGCGTGAGCGTTTTGGTTGACGTGTCGCCTGTTCGCTCACGCAGAGTCTGGTGCCACTTTCCGATAGGTCAGCTGCGGGCTTGGTTGCCCTTGGACACACCTACCGGCACGCGCTGTCCTTAGATGTCGTGAATTCAGACTGCGTCGCTGAGCATGCTCTCATCACTGACGCCGACGCTGTCCAAGACGGTCTCGTTGTCGTTGTGGCTGTGCGTGAAGCCGAGTTGTCGCTCGATCGCGATGGTGTCCTGCGAGCGATACGCCAAAATGTACGCGCGCCGGTAGCCGCCAGTGAGATTGCCACCCGAGCCGTGCATTACCCGTTCATTGTGCACAGTGCAGTCGCCTCG
>JAYTWP010000007.1:0-16984 GCA_043743395.1 Actinomycetota bacterium
CACCGGATCAACAACAGTCACATTCAACGACACCGCACCAACACCACCCAACGGCACACCACCAGCACCGGTCACCTTCACCCGCAACACACTCCCACCGCCATAACGACCCTTGGCCACCACCACCACACCATCAACCTCACCCGGACGCGAATCAAACACACGCACCGGCACCAACGACGTAAACCCAGAACCGGGTATGACGGGCAGCGACGGGCTACTCGTGGCACTAGTGCCGACATTGTTGATTGCAGTCACCGTGAACGTGTAAGCGGTACCCACATTCAGTCCCGACACGACGCAAGAAGTCAAGCCGGTGGTGCAGACCACGCCAGCGCCCGATTCGACGACGGAATATCCGGTGATGACACTGCCCCCGTTGTCAGCAGGCGCCACCCACGACAGCGAGACGAAACCATTACCAGGCACCGCCGTGATGCTGGCAGGGGCGGCGGGCACCGAGGGCACCGGCGCCACTGGCGCTGACGCACTGGAATTCGGGCCGGTGCCGATGATGTTCGAGGCGGCCACCACGAATGTGTACAGAATGAAGTCGGTGAGCCCCAACACCGTGCACGAGGTGCCCGTGGTCGAACACGACAAACCGCCCGGGATGGATGTGGCCATATATCCAGTGATTGCGCGGCCCCCGTTGTTCGCTGGCGCAGACCATGACACCGTCACTTGGGTGTGACCCGCTACCCCGTTGACACTCGTCGGCGCATTTGGCACCGTCGCCGGCACGAGCAGACCCGAAGGTGCTGACGGCGCACTTGGACCCACGCCATTCGCCGCAACGACCGTGAATGTGTAGGTCGTGCCATTCGTCAGCCCCGACACCGTGCATGACAACGCACCAACGGTGCTGCACGTCTTGGACCCTGGATTCGAGGTCACGGCGTAGCCGGTGATCGTGCTTCCACCGTTGTAGACCGGCGCCATCCAGGACACAGCGACCTGGCCATTGCCGATTACCCCAGCGACGCCCGTCGGCTGGCAGGGAGTGCCGAGCGAGGGCGTCAGCGAACCCGTGGCGGTGGACGCGACCCCGACGCCAACCGAGTTGACTGCAGAAATGCGAAACACATACGCCGTGCAATTGGCGAGGCCGTTGACAGTCGTGCCAGCAGCACCTGACACGCCGTCAGCAAAGGTTGACCAAGTCGGAGCCGCCGCTGCCCTGTACTCGACCACATAATCGGAAATCGGCCCTCCGTCGTTGAGGGGCGCCAACCACGACAACGCGACCTGTGAGTTTGAAGGCACACCCGACAAAGAGCGCGGTGGGCCGGGCGGGCCGGCAACAAAGAGGAGCTTGTCTGGATCTCCTGCAACCGTGATGGCCGCCGACAGTGCGCCGGTCGTCGCAGATGACGTCAACGCAGTCGCGACCTGAGCAGGCGTCCACGTCGGGTTGTCCTGCAAGATGCGCGCCGCCGCACCGGTCACGTGTGGCGTCGCCATTGACGTACCACTCATCGTTGCCGTCGCCGAGTCGCTCGCGAATCCGGCAGACACAATGCTCGTGCCGGGAGCAAAGATGTCGTTACATGCGCCGCGGTTCGAGTAAAACGCGATCAAGTCGGAGCTATCAGTGGCACCAACCGTGATGGCAGCCGGAACGTCGGCGGGGCTCACGTTGCAGCTGAGCGCCGGCGTCGACGCAGTGCTGTCATTTCCTGCAGCCACCGCGACAGTGACGCCGTCGTTGATGAGGTTGACTACTGCGGTATCAATGGCTCCAGACACGCCGCCACCAAGGCTCATGTTGGCAACAGCGGGCACGCCAGCAGCGTGGTGAGCGATGATCCAATTGAGGCCATCGATCACTGTTGTTGTCGTTCCAGAGCCGATGCAATTGAGCACACGCACTGGCACCAGGGTGACCGACTTCGCCACGCCGTAGGTCGAGCCGCCGATCGTTCCGGCCACGTGGGTACCGTGGCCCGCGCAGTCCTCGGTGCCAATGCCGGTGTCAGATCCCGGGGCCACGAAACCGGGGCCGATCCGACCCGCGAACTCGTTGTGAGTGCTACGGATACCCGTATCGACAACGTAGGCCGTGACGCCAGCACCGGTTGACACATACGAATAGCTACTCGTCAGCGGAAGCGGACGCTGATCGATGCGGTCAAGCCCCCACGAAGGTGGGCTCGGCTGGTATGTGCTGATAGTCACCACTTGGTCCGGCTCGATCCGAACGACATCGGGATCGCCTTGCAACCGCGCGAGCGCTGCGGGCGAGAGGGTGGCCGCGAATCCGTCAACGGCGTGTGTCCACTCGTCATCAATGACCGTGCCGTGAGTTCGTTCGAGCGCGACCCTGTGATGCAAGCCCTGTTCGGTCTTGAACTGAACGATGTAGCGCGACGGGATCACGCGTCCCGGCACACGCGCAACCGCCGGCGTGGCCCGTGTGGCCGCCGCTGCCGCTACGGGGTGAAGCGGCTCAACAACACCGACAACGATCGATGATGCCGCCACCACCAGTGCGAGCGTGGTCGTGCCGCGTACGCGCGTTGTAGTGCCCGAGTGTCGCCGCCGCGGCCCACCCCGCAGAGACATTCCGATCCGCATGGTGGAGTTATCGGCATCTCGCAGGCTCGACTCAATGCTCATATTCAATCTCTGCTCATGTTCATTCTCTGCCGACGAAACAGACAGATTTCTCGGCGAGAACCGGCGTATCAGACAGAGTGGCCCTCATCGGGAACGACATTGGATCGAACACTAGTGTCTGCCTCACCACGGTCACCGCGCTGGGGTACTTGTATCTCGGCGCTCGGCCGGGCAGGCTGTGCACGTGGCAAATCTGATTGAGCTGACGGAACGCGAGCGGGCACTTTTGGATTTCGAGGGCAGCTGGTGGACGCTTGACACGTCCAAGGACGACCTGATCCGCGCCAGATTCTCGTGCAGCCTTGACGAGTACTACCAAGAACTGAATCGCCTACTTGAGGTACCCGCGGCCCTTGCGTACGAACCTTTGGTGGTGCGCCGCCTCGTTCGTCTGCGCGAGCGCAAGCGGCGGGCGCGCCTCGAGGGTCCCGCACAAGTCGATGATGCACACGGAGGCACGAACACATGAGCAACGAGCAGTCTTCACGGCGCCCGGTCGGTAAGTCCGGTGGTAGCGGTGGCGCACCAATGGGATCCACGATCAGCATTGTCGTCGCCGTCGTTGCAGTGGTCCTCGGCTTTCTGATTCTGAAGAACATCACCAACGACTCGAAGGACCCATCGAGCACGCCCAACGGTTCCACGAATACCACCACCCCACTCGATGTTTCTTCGACAACGATTCCCATCCCGACTACTACCACCGTGGCTGCGAATGTGGTCACGGGTGCGACGGTCCTCGTGGCGAATGCATCGGGAGTCAGTGGCACGGCCGGGCAGATCAGCAAGGCACTTGGTCAGGTTGGTTTCACGATGGCAACACCCACGAACGCAGCTGGCGCAGAGGCAAAACTCACGGTGAGCAAGGTTTATTACTTGCCGGGCGGCGAACTCGTAGCCGCCTCTGCCGCACGCGCAATGGGTGGGGTCGCTGTGGCTCCAATGCCTACGGCAGTGCCGATCAAGAATGGAGTGGCCGGGCTCGGCCAAGCAACTGTGTTGGTGATGTTGGGCTCAGATTTGGCCGGCAAGGCACTGCCTGCCCTCGCCGGTACTCCCGGAGCAACAACAGTTCCGCCATCTGGCGGACTCGTCACCACCACAACCGGCGGGTAGCCGCCGCAAGGCTAGGCGCCCTGCAGTAGCTGCAGAGCGGCCTGTTCGATGCACATCTTCGTTTCGTTCATCGCCTTGTCGCGCCCGAACATCGACACCAAGGCGATGTGGTCGATTCGGCCCTCGACCGCCGTGTCGACGTCGCCAACGATGGCCGCGACCCGCCGATGCGCAGCTTCAGCGAGCAACTGCATGCCGCCCACGACCTTGCCCCGAAAGCTCTGCTCGTCGAGGAAGCCCTCGCCCGTAATGACGAAATCGGCTGCGGCGACTCGATCATGCAGATCGAGTTCGTCCGCGACGAGGTCGAAACCGGGCAGTAACCGACCGCCGAGCGCCACGAGCGCGCCGGCAAGACCGCCAGCGGCACCGCTGCCCGGCACGGCACGAACATCGGTGCCGTACTCGTGCTGGTACATCTGCGCGAGACGTTCGAGCCGGCCGGTCAACAGGTTGACCTGCGCGGGTGACGCTCCTTTTTGCGGTGCAAAAATTTCCGCGGCTGCAAGGAACGTCGTGGTGACATCGCAGGCAACTAGCAGATCGACACCGCGCAGACGTTGGGGCGCATGGATCGCGCGCAGCGCCCCGAGTCCACCATCGGTGGTTGCAGATCCGCCGAGACACACAATGATCTTCTTCGCACCGGCATCCAACGCGGCATCGATGAGCTCTCCCGTGCCTGCCGTCGTCGCGGCCAAAGCGTCATTGCCCTGCGCGCCACCGGCCAGCGTGAGCCCGGACGCCAGTGCCATTTCGATCACCGCGGTGTCACGACTGAGCCGCCACGGCGCATTGACAGGATCGCCCAGCGGACCGGTGACGAGGGTCGTGCGGTTGGCGCCACCAAGCACCTCGAGGGTGCCCTCGCCACCGTCGGCGACACCAACCTCATCGCAGTCGTGACCGAGTTGCCAACAGGCGTGACCAATCGCCTGCGCGACCTCAGCAGCGGTCGAAGTTCCCCGAAATTTGTCGACGGCGGCGAGCACTCGCATTCAGCGAGACTACCGCTCATGCATTCCAGGCACCCGTGAGGAAATCCCGACCAGGTTGGTAGCGTTTCGACTCATGGCCGTCACCGTTCGAATCCCCACCACCATGCGACCGCTGGCAGGCGGAAGCACCTCCGTACAGGTCGAGGGTTCCACCCTGGCGGCGGTGCTCGCCAACCTCGAGGCTGCTCACCCGGGCTTCAATGACCGCCTGTTCGACGACACCGGCGGGCTGCGCAAGTTCGTCAATGTGTTCGTTGCGGACGACGATGTGCGTTACCTCGACGGCATGAATACACCCGTCCCCGATGGCGAGACAGTGTCCATCATCCCCGCCGTCGCCGGCGGCTGATTCAGTCACACCGCGAGCAGCTCCACAAACTCTCCACGCGACTTCGGTCCGAGCTGAACCTCGGGGGGCCTCGTCTCTCGGTCCTGCCACACTGCAAAGATCCGGGCACCGACATCGGGATCCTTCACCATCGCGTCAGGCGTCGTGAGCAGATTGAGGCTCCGGAAGAACGCCCTGAGTACTACCGGATCCGATCGCATTGCGGGGAGTAGCCCGTCACGAAACACGCCACGCATCAACGTGCGCGGATCGGTTGAATCGCGGTCGGGGTCCTCGCCGGCGAGCAGCGCAGCAGACACGCGTCGCGCCTCTGTGTCTTGTTCGACGCCAGCCCTATACCACGGATAGATCTGTTCGCGAAGGGCGGCGTGATACGAGAGCGCGAGCGCACGTAGATCGTCGGGATGTTTGCGAACCGCCTCGGCGATCAGGTGTGCCCCCCAGAATGCAGAACTGCAGCCCCTGCCATAGAGAGGATTCGTGCACAGCACGGCGTCGCCCACCAGCAGCACCCCGAGGGCCACTGGCTCACCATCGACGATGAATTCGCGCCACCGGTTCAACAACCCTGCCATCACGTGGACGTCATCGGTGATCGGCTCGGCGCGACCATCGAGCCAAGACGCCGTCGCAACGAGCTGACGCGCTGCGCGATCGAATACAACAGAATCATTGAGGGTCTTGCGGAGCTCGTCGTCGGCAGTCGGGGTGGCGAGGGTGACGCTGAAGGTGCGGTTGTCACCCACGAAAACGCCGTACTTCACATAACCGAGATCACCCCCGATCGGGCCCGACCGCGGCGGATAGTCGTGCCCATCGAGCAGTCGATAAAAGCGGCTGAAATACACAATGCCAGTGTCGTCGACCTCGTCGGGTACAGGAGGAGCGCCGGCCACCTCCAGCCATTCGGGCATCGCGCTGCGGCGCCCACTTGCCCCGATCACTAGGTCGGATGTCAATTCGGTACCGTCGGCAAGGCGCACCCCGATGACGACGGTGACGCCCTCGTGCGTGCGTCTTGCGAGCACGCCGTCGACTCCTACCCCGGTGCGCAAGATCACACGTCCATCGGCGAGGGCAGCCCGACGCAGCACCCACTCGAACGTGGTGCGCCGACATGCGAGCATCACGAGTTCGTCATCGTCGGGCTGGCGGACAAAGCCCACCATCTCTGCAGGAAGGTCGTCACCAAAACGCATCTCGGTCGCGCCCTCACTCAACAGTGCGTCGTACACATCGGGATAGTCATTCACCAACAGGTTGCGTAGTCGTGCCAAGAAGGCATGACTGTGACGCACCTGAGGAGCACCCCGGCGATCCCATGCAAACGCTTCATCTGCGGTATTGGGCATTGGCGTGTGATCGCGCTCGACCACGGTGACCGAGTGACCCCGGCGAGCAAGAACGAGCGCTACCCCAAGCCCGGAGACCCCCCCTCCGACAACGATCACGTTCATAGGGCCGCGCTCATACGTGTGCAACATAGACCAGTCGGGCCGCGGTCAAACGTGGCAGAAATAGGAATCGCGCTGACCGTGCCTTCTCACGCCGGTTCGCCCGGGCGGTTCGCGCCGTCGTGAACCAACGTCGGCGGCACGAACTTGCGACGCGCGCTCACGGAGAACAATGTTGACTTATCCCACCACTTCAGAGCAGCCTGACGGTCGACGAGCGGATCGTGCAACACGTCGGTCGTCGTGCACGGGGTTGCCAGCAGACGATCGACCGCCCAGACGTAATACACCGTGAGGGTGTCGTGGTAACCGCTTGTGTCGGTGTTGTCCACCCCGGTGGTTTCGTTGTACAAGGGGATGGCCCGGCGCAGTACCGCAAGCGTTTCGACGGCGCCGAGACGACGCACCAACGACAAACATGCCAGCAGGTGCGCTTCGTGTGTCCAACGCGATTTCGCAAGAGTGTGAGCCAAAACCTCATCTGCAATCTGATCCGCAACCGCGACGAGATGATCGCGGTACATCACCCCACCGTTCGTCGCTGCGCGCATCTACGCAGTCTGTCGCATGGAGGCTGGCGGAACTCCTGCATTTTTGCGCCCGCGCCTGACGCAACCCCGCGCAGTCTCGGCGACGGGCGGTTGTCGCATTAGCACTCTCCCTATTAGAGTGCTAACAACTCGCAACGGCGAGTGAATCCATCAGTTCGTCCAATGGAGGACACCAGATGTCGAAGATGATCGCGTTTGACGAGCAGGCTCGTCGTGGGCTTGAAGCGGGCATGAACAAGCTCGCCGACGCAGTGCGAGTAACGCTCGGGCCAAAGGGCCGCAACGTCGTATTGGACAAGAAGTGGGGCGCCCCCACCATTACCAACGACGGTGTCTCGATTGCCAAGGAGATCGAACTCGAAGATCCGTTCGAGCGCATCGGCGCCGAATTGGTCAAGGAAGTCGCCAAGAAGACCGACGACGTCGCCGGTGACGGCACGACGACCGCAACGGTGCTCGCCTGGGCAATGGTGCGCGAGGGTCTGCGCAACGTCGCAGCCGGCGCCAACCCGATGAGCCTCAAGAAGGGCATCGAGGCCGCGGTTATTGCTGCTGTAGAAAGCATCAAGGCGATCGCCAAAGAAGTCGACTCGAAAGAGCAGATCGCTCAGGTCGCCTCCATCTCCGCCGCCGACAACGAAATCGGTTCGATGATCTCCGATGCGATCGACAAGGTCGGCAAGGACGGAGTCATCACGGTCGAGGAAAGCCAGACCTTCGGCATGGAGATGGACCTCGTCGAGGGCATGCGCTTCGACAAGGGCTACATCTCGCCGTACTTCGTGACCGACCCAGAGCGCATGGAAGTGTCACTCGAGGATCCATACATCCTCATCGTGTCATCGAAGATTTCGTCGGTGCGTGACATGCTCCCCGTACTCGAAAAGGTCATGCAGGGTGGTCGCCCACTCCTCATCCTCGCCGAAGATGTCGAGGGCGAAGCGCTCGCAACACTCGTGGTCAACAAGATCCGCGGAACGTTCAAGTCAGCCGCCGTCAAGGCTCCTGGCTTCGGCGAGCGCCGCAAGGCCATGCTGCAAGACATCGCCATCCTCACCGGTGGTCAGGTCATCAGCGAAGAAGTCGGCCTCAAGCTCGAGAACGCAACGATGGATCTTCTCGGCACCGCCAAGAAGGTCATCATTACCAAGGACGAGACAACCATCGTCGAAGGCGCTGGCTCCGAGGACGACATCAAGGGTCGCATCAATCAGATCAAGGCCGAGATCGACAACACCGATTCCGACTACGACCGTGAGAAGCTGCAAGAGCGCCTCGCCAAGCTCAGCGGCGGCGTTGCCGTGCTGAAGGTCGGCGCGGCCACCGAGGTCGAGCTCAAGGAGAAGAAGCACCGCATTGAAGATGCCGTTTCTACGACCAAGGCAGCCATCGAAGAAGGTGTTGTTCCCGGCGGCGGCGTAGCCTTGCTGCGTGCACAGTCAGCCGTGCTCGAGGCCGCTGGTCTGCTCAAAGGTGACGAAGCCACAGGCGCCCGTTTGGTTGCCAAGGCACTCGAAGCCCCGCTCAAGCAGATCGCAGAGAACGCCGGCATGGAGGGCGGAGTCGTGGTCGAGCGGGTCAAGAACATGACCGGCAACGAAGGCCTCAACGCTGCGACCGGCGTGTACGAGGACTTGGTCAAGCTTGGCGTCATCGACGCAGCCAAGGTCACCCGGTCAGCGTTGCAGAACGCAGCATCGATCGCGGCGCTGTTCCTCACGACCGAAGCAGTGGTAGCCGACAAGCCAGAAGACGCCTCCTCAATGGGCGGCGGCGGAGGAATGGAAGACTACTGATCGTTCCGATCTCATTCGATTGAGTTCGATTCGATGAAGGCCCCGGGCTCCGGCTCGGGGCCTTCGCCGTTTTCACCCCCGCCGCCCACACCCTCCCTCGCCGCCCCTCCCTCGCCGCCCCTCCCTCGCCGTCCACACCCTCCCTGGCAGACCCTCGCACTTCTGCGTGAGCGAATAGGCGAGACGTCAGCCAAATCGCTCACGCAGAAAGCCCGATGACCGGTATCGAGAGGATCCCGATTGACTCTCGCCCATGACCACCGATGGTCGCCATTTTGCGGCGAGCGCGACAGGTCAGCACGGGCATCTCACCCGGCGGCAAGCAAGTGCCGGTGGCGCCACTCGCGCCATGCTTCGTAGCCGAGTCCAGAGCGGCGACCTCGAGCGGGCAGGTGTCCGCACATTTACCAGTCCCATGGTGCCCCGTTCATCTCTCGGCCTTCTGCAGGGACTCATGCTCGACGTGGGCGATCCCGTGTGGGCATACGGTCCCACTGCGGCAGCATTGCACGGCCTCGATGGGTTTGACCTCGCTCCACCGTTTCACCTCGTCACCGCTCGGGATCGAAATGTTCGCCGTATCGGACACATCATTCATTCCACCTTCGACATACCTCTCATCGATCAGTCACAGGTGCACGGACTTGCGGTGACCAGCCCGACCCGCACGATCATCGATCTGGCCCGCTCCGAAACCCCACTTCGACTCACGGCTGCATTGGATTCGGCCCTGCGCGACGGCGGAAGTGCGGAGAGATTCTTGCACAAACGAATCGCCGAACTTCGTACAAAGGGTCGGTACGGCATTCCCGCGCTTCTCGCTGTGATCGACGGCGCCGAGCTCAGTCGCGGCGGACATAGCTGGCTCGAGCGTCGCTTCCTCGAACTCTGCGGACAGGCCGGCCTGCCCCGACCAACGACGCAGGCCGTACTGTCGAGAAGCCGGGATCGTACCGTGCGCGTCGACTGTCACTTCTCCGGGACGCCACTGGTGGTCGAGATCCTCGGGTATCGCTGGCATCGCACCAAGCAGCAGATGCAATCCGACGCTCATCGCCTTAACCGCCTGCAGCTCGATGGTTACACCGTGCTCCAGTTCACGTACTTCGATATCGCAGAACGTCCCTCGGCGATCATGGACATCGTGCACGACGCACTCCGAACAGTCCCGCCCCGGCCAAGTTCTGCGTGAGCGAACAGGCGAGACGTCAACCAAATAGCTCACGCAGACTTCGGGGGCCAAGTTCTGCGTGAGCGAACAGGCGAGACATCAACCAAATCGCTCACGCAGAAGGGGGAAGGAGGGGCAGGGGCGGGCGGGAAGGGGGAAGGGGCGGGCGGGAAGGGGGCGGGCGGGATGGGGACAGGAAGGGGGCGCTGGCGCTACTTGTTCTGGGTGTTGTAGTTGGCGATCAGGTCATTGGCCGCTTGTGCGGCTTTGGTGAGCGCTGCGCTCACGTCACCACCGGACAGCGCCTCGGCAACAGCAGTCGCGGTCACACGGCGCACGGCTTTGTGCGGGCCGATCACTGGACCTTGCGAGGTCGGTCCGGGTCGTGAGGAGATCAGCTGATCGTAGGCAACCTTGAATCTTGGGTCGCTCACATACAGGCTCTTGATTGGATCGAGTTGCACCGCATCGTTACGGACGGGAATGTAGCCAGTGGCAGCGGCCCATTGCGATTGACTCGCCGCACTCTCGAGGAAGGTCATGTAGTCCCACACCGCGGCGGCCTTCTCGGCACCCTTGCCATCGACGATGTACAGCGATGCTCCACCCACCAACGCGCCCTCGCCGTTGTTCGGTCCCGGCATGAAACCCACACCGACTTGATCCCTCGTGATGCCTGGGATCAGACCGCCACCCAAGATGTTAAGCACTGGACCCAACGCTGCCGACGTGGCGATGGTCATCGCGGCCGGCTTGGAGGCATCGGCCAGTTTCAGAAAGGTATCCGTGCCGCTGGCGTTGTCGCCGACATACACAGCCCCACCCTCGGTGACCAACGACTGCAGATATGTCAGCAGCGAATTGCCGCTCGGTCCGTCGTACACCACGTGAGTGGCCGGCGCTGCTCGACCATTTTCATTGTCGGCGTAGAACTCGCCGGCCTTCGATAGCCACTGCTCGATGTACCAGCCGCCGCCGCCGTCGAAGTCACTGTCGAGCGCAAGACTGTAAGTCGACGCACCCGACGACACCAACTGCTTGCTCACTGTCATCAGATCTTCGAGCGAACGTGGCGGCTTCTCCGGATCGAGGCCAGCGCTCACAAAGCGCGGCTTGAGATAGTACAGAATCGGCACGCTCATGTTGAACGGCATCGACCACTGCACTCCTTGCGTGGCGTACGCACCGAGGGCTTGCGGAAGGAAGGGCGACGTGTCGTACTTGGCGGACTCGGCGCACGCCTGAGTGGGCACGATGCTCTTGGTGTCAACCATCTGCTGCACCATGTACTCGGGCATCTGCACCATGTCGGGCCGGTTCGAGGTGTTGCTCTGCAGGTACTTGTCGATGGTCTGCTCGTAGCCGCCCTGGAACTCGAGGTTGACCTTCACCTTGCTCTGGTTCTTGTTGTAGTCGGCGGTCAGGCGCTCAAGCTCGCGACCGAGTTCGTTCGACAAGCCATGCCAGAACGTGATGTTCACGGGACCAGACGAGGCCGCCGGGTCGAGCTTGGTGGTGTCACACGGCGGCAAGGTGTCGAGCTTGCGGGCCTGGGTCGTGGGAGGCGAGGTGGTCTCTCCAGGCAACGTGGAAACTGTTGGAGGCGTGGGCTGACGCGAGATGCCGGCATTGGCAAGACTGTGCCCGGAACGGCACGACGAGGCGAACACACCACCGACCACCAACATGCAGAGCGCAACCCGACGCGACATCATTACCCCTTTACCGCGCCTGCGGTGAGGCCACGAATGAGTTGACGTTGGAACACGACCAACGCGACAAAGATCGGCAACGCCACGATGACGGTGCCTGCGATCACTAGGTTCGGCTTGTCGATGCTCGCTGCTTTCAACGACCTCAGTCCGGTCTGGACCGTGTTGAAGCGCTTGTCAGTCGTCACCAAGGTGGGCCAGAGGTATTGGTTCCACGAACTGAGGAAGCTGAACAAGGCGAGCGCGCCGATCGTCGGGCGAGACAACGGCACGGCAACCTGCCACATGAAACCGAAGTGTCCGAGTCCGTCCATCGAGGCGGCCTCGTGCATCTCCTTAGGAATGGTGAGGAACACTTGCCGGATCATGAAGATGCCGAAAGCGGTCGCAAGGAATGGCACCGTGAGCGCCTTGTAACTGTTGATCCAACTGAGATCTTGCATGGTGCGTCGGTTGACGGTGAGCGTTGCCTCGAGCGGCACGAGCAGCGTGGCGAGAAAGGCCGCGAACACCAGGCTCTTGCCGGGGAACTTCAGGAAGGCAAACGCGTATGCAGCAAGCACAGCGGTGACAACTTGGGCCAAGGTGATGACCGTGGACACCAGCGCAGAGTTCCAGAGCGCCCGCCCAAGGCTGCCAGACCGCCACGCCTCGCGCAGTGTGTCGGTCGTGAAATCCGTGGGTAACAACGGGTTGACCAACACTTTGTTGCCGGGCTTCAACGAACCCACCACCATCATGTAAATCGGGAAGACGACGATGACGGCCAGAAGGGTGAGCAAGGTATAGCGGCCGACTTTGCGCACTCCGCGCACCTGATCAATTGCCATAGTGCACCCTCTTTTCGAGACCGCGGAACTGCACCAGCGCAAGGACGAGCAACACGACGAACAGCAACACCGAGACGGTGGCGCGCAGCCCATCATCATTGGAGGTGGGCAGCCCCGAGCCGTAGGCGAGATACGTGAGGGTAGAGGTTTCTCCCTTGGGCCCGCCCGCCGTGAGGAGGTCGATCTCACCGAACGACTGGAACGCACGCGTGGTAAGCACCACTGAGGCGAAGAGAAGCGTGGGAGAAATCATCGGCAGCGTCACATTGGTGAATCGGGTGAAGGCACCCGCACCATCGACAAAGGCGCTCTCGTACAAGTCCTTCGGAACACCCTGCAGGCCCGCTGTGACAACGATGAACGTGAAACCGAGATTGGCCCAGATGGAACTCGCCGAGACTGCCCAAATCGCCCAACCAGGTTGCTGCAGCAGACCCGGTGTCTTGGCCACCCCACCAATCCATTCGGCGAGCACACCGACGTTGGGGTTCAGGAGAAAGAACCACATCACCGATGCAACGGCGACGCTCGTAGCGACCGTGCTCGAGAAGATGGTGCGGAAGATGCCGACGCCACGCATGTACTTGTCGGCGAGCACGGCCAAGCCGACGCCGAGCATCAAACCGATCGGGACCGTGATCAGGGCGTACTTCGCAGTGACGTACAAGGCATCTTGGAACTCATTGCTCCGAAAAGCATCGACGTACTGATGTAAACCGCTATTGGTGCATTTTGCGACGCCGCACCGCTGCTGACCGAGCCACATTGCCTTGATGAGCGGATACGCAACGAACAACAGCAAGATGGCGGCCGACGGCCCGAGCATCAGCGCGGCGAGACCAGAATCTCGCCACTTGCGTTTCATATCTGGATCCTGCGCTGGGTCACCGCGTCGAAACGATGACGCGTTGCCTCGGGCGCACTGAGCTGCACGTGATCACCCACCACCGGCGGCACCATGTCGGCGGCGTGACGCACGACGACGCGCCTGTCGCCCACAACGCCCGTGACGAGCACCTCGTGGCCGAGTTGCTCGACCAACTGCACGACCAGCGTCAGCGGACCATGAGTGTCGAAATCCAGGTGCTCTGGCCGCACACCGACGAGGTGATCTCCAGATTCGAGCGAGCCGGCGGGCAAGATATTCATGGGTGGCATGCCGACAAACTGCGCGACGAATACCGACGCTGGTTTGTCGTACACCTCCTGTGGAGTGCCGACTTGTTCCACGTGCCCACGCGACATGACCGCAATTCGGGTTCCCATCGTCATCGCCTCGATCTGATCGTGGGTGACGTAGACGAAGGTGGAGTTGAGCCGCTGATGCAATGCGATCAGTTCGGCGCGAGTTTCGCCGCGGAGTTTCGCGTCGAGGTTGCTGAGTGGTTCGTCCATGCAGAACACCGCAGGGTCGCGCACGATCGCGCGAGCAAGCGCGACACGTTGGCGTTGACCACCACTGAGTGCTCCGGGCTTACGCGAGACATACTCGGCGAGACCCAACGACGAAGCGACCTCGAAAGCGGCAGCCGCGCGGTCTGCGGATGGAACCTTGCGTACCTTGAGCGGAAACTCGATGTTCTCTTGCACGGTCTTATGCGGGTACAGCGCGTAGCTCTGGAAGACCATCGCCACATCACGCCGTTTGGGCAAGATGTCATTGACCATCGCGTCGCCGATCCACACCTCGCCGTCGGTCGGATCTTCGAGACCGGCGATGATGCGTAGCAGCGTGCTCTTGCCGCAGCCCGAGGGCCCGAGCAGAATCATGAACTCGCGATCAGCGATGTCGAGGTTGATGTTTTCGACTGCGGTGACGCCGTCGAACTGCTTGGTGATGTTCACGAGTCGAACTTGGGCCACGTGCGTAGGGTACGCCATTCGCATAGGCGCGAACCACAACCAACCGCACATGAGTTCGTCACTTCGGTGGGCGACCGTCTCGGCGCTAGCGTGCAGCTCATGCAGGATTCCGCCATCGAAACGACCGAGCTCGATCTGGACGCGATCGAGACCGACTTGGCCGATGTGGAGATTGCCCTTGCCAGGCTCGAGGCTGGCACCTACTGGACCTGCGAGGTCACGGGGCAAGCGTTGACCGATGAACTTCTCGCCGCCCGCCCGACGGCCAGACGGCTGCCTCACCCGTAACCGTTGCGAACCGTGACCCCAGATCGGCTTTCGGCGCGGCAGCGCTGGGAAGCGGAGCGCCTTCAACTTCAGCGCACGTCGCGCGTGCTCGTGCTGTCCACTCGCAATGGGTTTCGATACGCGAGTTCACGGGTCCGCCGCCGATTCGTCGGCCACGTGGCGCGCGACAACATCGACAAGCGTTTTGCGACGCAAGCAGCAAACGACATCGCCCAGCAACTTGGAAACATGAAGGGCGTCATGATGAAGGTCGGCCAGATGGTCAGCTTCATTCTCGAGACCCTTCCCGAAGAAGCACAACAGTCGTTGTCGTCGCTCTATGCCGATGCACCACCGATGCCACCAGAGCTTGCACGTGAGGTCGTCACGGATGAACTCGGCGGCCCACCCGACAAGATCTTCTTGGATTGGCCCGAGAACCCCATCGCGGCAGCATCAGTCGGACAGGTGCACAAGGTGGTCCTTCATGACGGTCGGCTCGCCGCAGTAAAGGTGCAATACCCAGGGGTGGGCAAGGCCATCTCGGCTGACCTCAACAACGCCCAGTCGATGTATTCGATGCTGAGCATGTTCGCCCTCAAGGGTCTCGACACCAAGAGCTTGGTAGACGAACTCCGTGATCGCATGATCGATGAACTTGACTACCGCATCGAGGCGGCGAACCAAACAGAGTTCGAGTCGTACTACCGACATCACCCCTTCATCACGATCCCGCGCGTCATTTCCAAGCTGTCCACCGAACGCGTGCTCACAACAGAGTGGGTCGATGGATTGTCGTGGAACGACTTTATTGCAGATGCAAGTGAAGAGGCCCGCAACCGTGCCGGCGAGTCCATCTGGCGCTTCGCGCAGCATTCGCTCTACCACCATGGTGCGTTCAATGGCGATCCACATCCCGGTAACTACCGCTTTCAGCCTGACGGCTCGGTCACCTTCCTCGACTTCGGTCTCGTGAAGCGATGGCAGGCCGGCGAGTGGGAGCGACTCTCCCCGACACTTGACGCCGTGATCGTGCAACGCGATCCCGACGCACTCGCCGAGGCAATGGAGGAGGTCGGCTTTCTCGCGCCGCGTCACGGTTTGTCGCCTCAACAGATCTTTGACTACGTCAGTGCTCCCTACGTGCCATACCTCACCGACACCTTCACGTTCTCGCGACAATTCATGAAGGACACTCTCGACAAGATGCTCGACCTCAGGGGTCCACATGCCCCCGTCATCGAGAAGTTGAACATCCCTGCAAGCTTCGTCATTCTGGATCGCGTGGTGTGGGGGGTCTCAGCGATCCTCGGCAAACTTCATGTGACTGCGCCGTGGCGGGCGATGCTGCTCGAATATCAGAGGGGCCTCCCGCCCGCAACGGCGCTCGGCGAGGCCGACCGGGATTGGCGTTCCCACTATCACCGCAACAACCAACTGCTGTAGCCTGCAACGAGTTTCGCTATCTCGCGGGGGGATTCACGATGGCCGATCCATACAAGCCAAGAGCACCATTTGCGCCGTGGGACCGCCGTACCCTGCCAGGTATTTTCGACGTCGAAGAATCAGCGCGGCGCGTGGGCAACTACAAGTGGGCCGAGATGAAGCTGTTCGAGGCACTCGGCGGGTGGGTGGCAACCGTGCCCGAGCTCGACGTGAAAATGCGGCTCGGCACGCACTGTTACAAGCACGCATGGCACGCCGAACTGTGGCACAAGCGGCTTCCCGAACTCCGCGAGATGAACCCCGAACGGCTGACGGCACCGCCAAACGATGCAATGGTCCGTTTCATCGAGGCGATGACCGAGCCTGAAGCACCCGAGCTCACCATTGAAAAGCTCGTCGGCGTCTACCGTGTCTTCATCCCACGGTTCATCGCCGCGTACACATATCACCTCAACGGCACCAGTGAGATCACCGACGCCCCTACCACCCGCTCGATCCGGTTCATTCTCCAAGATGAGTTCGACGATTGGCGCGACGGTGAGATGATCCTCCAAAGCCTCATCGAAACCCCCGAAGAAGCAGCTCGAGCCGCAGCACACATGCAAAAACTCGAAGGCATCATGATCGAAGCTGGTGGCATCGCCGGCGTCGGCACTCTTGGCTCGCAGTAGCGAAAGGACACACTTCATGCGCAAGTTCTTCCCTGTCGAGGACCTCGCCCGCGACGAACGCTTCAACAAGGTCACCATGCGAGATCGCATGGGCGATCCACGCACCGCCCTGAACGTCGACCCCGATGCTCACGGCAGGCA
>JAYTWP010000008.1:0-16500 GCA_043743395.1 Actinomycetota bacterium
GCGGTTCGTGCCAGTGGAACAAGTGATCGCGGCGCAGTTGTCTACGCTTTTCATCGGCATGGAGATCGAGGAATGGGCGGTGTTTCGGATCACCCGAAATGCCGACCTGACAGTGGAGGACGAGGAAGCCGACGATCTGTTGGCGGCAGTGGAACTCGAATTGCGGCGCCGGCGTTTTGGTCGGGCCGTTCGCCTCGAGGTCGAGACGTCGATGAGTCTAGAAATGCTCGATGTGCTGCAGCGCGAACACGAGCTGGGCGACGAAGCCGTCACATTCCATCGCCAGCCACTCGATCTCACGTGCCTGTTCGCCGTGCACGCGCTGGAGAGGCCGTCGATCAAGGACGCCCCGTGGCCCCCCGTGACGGCTGGGCGAATCGCACGGGCTGAGGAAACCGACCGCAGTCTGTTTTCGGTGATTCGCGAGCGCGCCTTGTTGGTACACCATCCATACGAATCGTTCTCGAGTTCGATCGAGGCGTTCATTGACGAAGCAGCGGTCGACTCCCGAGTTCAATCGATCAAGATGACCCTCTACCGCACCTCGGGCGATAGCCCGATCGCGCGTAGCCTCATTCGTGCTGCTGAGCGTGGTGTGCAGGTTGCGGTGCTCGTTGAGCTCAAGGCACGCTTCGACGAAGCGACCAACGCCACGTGGGCGCGCACCCTCGAACGCGCTGGCGTGCACGTGGTGTACGGAGTCGTCGGGCTCAAGACACACGCCAAGTGCGTGCTCGTGGTGCGCTCGGACACCGATGGCCTGCGGCGTTATGTCCATTTCGGTACGGGTAACTACAACTCCAAGACAGCACGCATCTACGAAGACATCGGCTTTCTCACATGTGATCCGGCGATGGGCGAAGACGCGACTCAGCTGTTCAACCATCTCACCGGGTACAGCCGAGGCCAGGACTACAACGCGCTGATTGTGGCGCCGCACAGCTTGCGGCACCGACTGCTCGAGCTCATCGCGAATGAGGCATCGCGCGGGTCCGACGGTCATATCACGATCAAGACCAACTCCATCGGTGACCCGGAGATCATCGAGGCGCTGTATGCCGCAAGCCAGGCTGGCGCCCGCGTCGACCTGCTGGTCCGCGGAATCTGTTGTCTTCGTCCTGGGGTGCCAGGCATGTCTGACAACATCCGAGTGCGCTGCGTGCTTGGGCGATACCTCGAGCATTCGCGGATTTATCGGTTTGCTCACGGCGGCGATGATGCGACTCCCGTTCATCTCATCGGCTCTGCCGACCTCATGCCGCGCAACCTTGATCGCAGGGTCGAGTTACTGGTTCCGATTGAGCATCCCAAGCACCGTGCCTGGCTCGATCAGGTCATCGAGTTCTATCTCGCCCCAGATGTCGTTGCGTTCGATATGCAGCCTGACAACTCATGGAGCCGGGTCGGTCCTGAGCCTGCGTTCGCGCCGCACAGCCAAGAGCGGATGTATCACTGGGTCAGCGAGCGCCAACGCAGGTAGCGATCACGGTCAGTCCAGGGCCGCGGTTGTTCATCTCCTGTTTACCTGTGATCAGGCTGTCCGTTACCTTGATCACCTACGGTACGGCTCATTGTTCATCGTCCTGCTCCGCGTGTTTGTGCTACACACGACAAACATGAGATGAACCGCTCACGAAAGCGCCCCAATGATTGCTGCAGAACCTCAGCTGGAAACGCTCGGCCATGAACAGACCAGACCAATGAGTTCCCTTTATAACCTCGCGGCGTCCAAAGAGCCGGGCATTGCGCCGCTGGAGGCGCCGCTGGCTGCTCCTGGCACGCACCACATCATGGTGGTCAAGGATCTGGCGGTGTATTACGCCGGCCGTTGTGCGGTCCGCGACGTGAACCTGACCATACGTGAACATGAGATTACGGCGTTCATCGGGCCCTCTGGCTGCGGCAAATCCACGGTGCTGCGGTGCTTCAACCGGATGAACGACCTCATCGACACGGCCAAGGTGGAAGGCTCGATCACATATCACGGCATCGACCTCTATGGCCCCCAGGTGAGCGCAACCCAAGTTCGACGGCGGGTCGGCATGGTCTTCCAGAAGCCAAATCCGTTTCCGAAGAGCATCTACGACAACGTGGCGTTCGGCCCGCGCCTCGCAGGGGTGAAGAACAAGGCCGACCTCGACGCCATCGTCGAATCTTCCTTGCGCGCTGCGGCATTGTGGGACGAGGTGAAGACCAGATTGCGCACGTCGGGTCTCGGACTATCGGGTGGACAGCAGCAACGCCTCTGCATCGCGCGAGCTATTGCGGTCGAACCGGAGGTGGTATTGATGGACGAACCATGTTCGGCACTGGACCCGATTGCCACGGCACGAATCGAAGATCTGATGCAGGACATGAAGTCGCGCTACACCATCGTGATCGTGACCCACAACATGCAGCAAGCGGCGCGAGTGAGCGATCGTACGGCGTTCTTCAACACCGAGGTTGCTCCCGCCGATGCCGGGAACGCTGCCATAGACACCGACCGCCGCACTGGCGTGCTCGTAGAGTTTGGACGTACGCAGAAGATGTTCGCGAATCCCAACGACGATCGGACCGAGCAGTACATCACGGGAAGGTTTGGCTGATGGACGAGCTACGCAAGAGTTTCCACCACGACATCGAGGACGTACGCACAGAACTTGTGCATCTCGCTGCCTTCGTCACTGAGTCCATTCCGCGGGCAACCGCTGTACTACTCAATGGCGACCTTGCCGGCGCCGATGAGATCATCGGCGGCGACGACGAGATCGATGCTCGGTCGCTCGATCTCGAGGATCGGTGCGTGCAGATCTTGGCCTTGCAGGCACCGGTGGCGAGTGATCTCCGCCAGATCGTGGCCGCGTTGAAGATGGTCGCCGAAGTCGAGCGATCCGCCGACTTGGTGTGCAACATCTGCAAGGCGGCGCGGCGCATTTACGGCCATAACCTCGATCCGACGCTACGCGGCATCATCACCCGGATGGGCGAGCAGGCACAGCAGTTGTACATCGCTGCCATCGAATCGTTCGTCGAGAACGATGCCGCGAAGGCCGCAGCGATCGATGACATGGACAACTACCTCGATGCGCTGCAGAAGCAATTCGTGCAAGCGATTTTCGAGAGTCACGCTGCTGGACGTATCGACCTACAAGTCGCTGTGCAACTCGCTGTCGTCGCGCGTTTCTACGAGCGCATTGGCGATCACGCAGTGAACATCGGCGAGCGCGTTCGCTTTGTGGTGACAGGCTGGCTGCCCGAGCACCGAGGTGCTTCGCGGTTCCGTTCACGCACGGACGACACCGGTGAGGTCGTGCGCCAAACCGCCGACGGCATTGGTAGCTAACGCATGACATTCGTGTGGCTCGTTGTCGGTTTCACCGTGGGAGCCATGGCTATCTCGGCCTTCAGAATCCTGTCATCGCAATGGCGTCAGAACGCGGTGGGCGACTCGATCGACGCCATGGGGGTACCTGATGGCGGTGCACTTGCAGCGTCTCACGTACGTGCCGACCGGCTGCAGGCCGCACTCGATGCGATGCCCTATGGCGTGATTGTCGCCGACGTTGCTGGCCAGGTCCTGGTGAGAAATCGTGCATCGGAAACAGCTGGCGCTGATGCTCACAACGAGGTGCTCGTGCAGGCAGCCGTGCAATACAACTTGAGGTCCGCCTTGCGCGGCGAGGCTCGCTCGCAGACGGTCGAGCTGTACGGGCCACCCCGCCGCGTGGTTGTCGTTCGTGCACAACCACTCGGGGCCGAAGGCGCCATGGCAACAATCGAAGACGTCACCGAACGATCGCGGCTCGATGCCGTCCGTACCGACTTCGTCGCGAACATCAGCCATGAGTTGAAGACGCCGATCGGTGCGCTTGCCGTGCTGGCAGAAACCCTCATCGATGAGACCGATCCCGCAGTGATCAGCCGTCTCGCCGATCGCACGGTGAATGAGGCCCACCGCGTGGCGAAGATCATTGATGACCTTCTGGAGCTCTCCCGTATCGAACTGAGTGGCGATCTCATCGTGAGTGCTTGCGATGTCGCATTGCTGGTCATCGAGGCAGTGTCGCGCAATAGTTTCGCTGCAAAGCAGAATGGCGTCACTGTCAATGCCGCCCCAATTCCAGCCGGTCTCAGCATCAACGCGGACCACGCACAACTCGCGTCTGCACTCGGAAACCTCGTCGATAACGCAGTGAAGTACAGCGACCGTGGCGCAACCGTCGATGTCTCGGCGTATCCAGATCAGCAGGGTGTCACGTTCGTGGTCACTGATCAGGGCATCGGCATTCCATCGCACGATCTCGACCGTATCTTCGAACGCTTCTACCGCGTTGACCGCGCCCGCAGCCGCGGTACTGGCGGCACCGGGTTGGGTTTGTCGATCGTGCGCCACGTGGCCAACAACCACGGTGGCGCCGTCACGGTGGAGTCTCACGAGGGTGAGGGCTCAACATTTCGTCTCTATATCCCAGAACGGGTGGTGCCACAGGCATGAGTACTCCAACCATTTTGATCGTCGAGGACGAAGACAGTTTCGTCGAGGCCCTGACGGTCGGTCTCAACCGCGAAGGGTTCCGGGTCGAGGTCGCGCAGGACGGCGCGCAGGCACTCGCTCGCTTCCAAGAGGTACGACCCGACGTCGTGCTGCTGGACCTCATGCTGCCGCGGGTTTCCGGTATCGATGTCTGCCGCGAGATCCGCAAGACCAGCACCGTGCCGATCATCATGGTCACTGCGAAAAGCGCGGAGATCGACATGGTGGTCGGACTTGAGGTAGGCGCCGACGATTACATCACCAAGCCGTACCGCATGCGTGAACTCGTTGCTCGACTGCGCGCGCTCCTTCGCCGTGCTTCCATGGAGAGCAATGGCGCGGCGTCTCAGGCGCCGAGCTCAGGATCGTTGGTGGTCGGCGATGTCGCGCTCGACTCAGACGAGCACATCGTGACCGTCGGTGGCGTACCGGTGAACTTGCCGCTCAAAGAGTTCGAACTCTTGCACGTGCTGCTCAGCAATGTTGGGCGTGTTCTTCCGCGAGAGATGTTGATCGATCGGGTCTGGGGCATCGATTACGTCGGCGACACGAAGACATTGGATGTGCACATCAAGCGCATCCGCAGCAAGATCGAACCAGATCCTTCGCGGCCCGAACGGATCGTCACGATCCGAGGCCTTGGTTACAAGTACGAACGGCCTGCACCTAGCATGCGTTCGTGACCTCCGACCGGCGCAGCGGACCCCGAGATCAGGTTCGACGGCCGCGGACAGACGGCTTCGGACCTGTGCCAACAAGTGGTGCTGTTGCGCGCCGCCCCCGCATCTCGCCATTCACCCGGCTCGCGAGGGTGCAGGCGGTCAGCGCAGCGGGCGACGGATGCCTTGCCTTGGCGCTCGCTGTGTCGGTGTTTTTCGGGGTGAGCCCAACTGCGGCGCGCCCGAAGGTGCTGCTGTTTCTTGTGATCAGCTTCGTGCCCTTCCTCGTGGTGGCCCCATTGATCGGCCCTCTCGTGGATCGGGTGGCCGGTGGCCGACGGC
Organism: Actinomycetota bacterium; assembly: GCA_043743395.1. Taxonomy (GTDB): domain Bacteria; phylum Actinomycetota; class Acidimicrobiia; order Acidimicrobiales; family Ilumatobacteraceae; genus WLMZ01. The sequence continues at coordinate 5,518 of JAYTWP010000008.1, forward strand.
TCGTGATGCAGATCGTTGCGTTGCTCCGGGCACTCACGTTGCTGTTGATGGCTTCCCACCTCGACGACGTGCTGCTCTATCCCATCGCCTTTGCGGCGCTCGTGCTGCAAAAGACACAGGGCATCTCCAAGTCGGCGTTGGTGCCGAGCGTGGTGCGCAACGAGACCGATCTTGTTGAGGCGAACTCCAAACTCGGACTCATCGCCGGTGTGTTTGGCTTCGTGGGCGCGGCCATTGCTGGCCTCGCACGGGCCGTTGGTGGGGTCGAGGCAAGCCTGTTCGTGGGATCTGCATTCTTCGTCGTTGCCTTTGCAATGGCGACGTTGCTGCCGAGCGAGGTTGTTGCAGCAAAGCGAGCGAGCGCTGCCGAACGCGCTGAACTTCGATCTGCGGGCATCACGCTTGCGGCGAGCGCGATGGTGTTACTTCGCGCGTCAGTCGGCTTCTGCTTCTTCTTGCTCGCCTTTTGGTTGCGAACACAAAAGGCCGGAAAGCTCTTGGTTGGTCTTGCCATCTCAATGGTGACTGTCGGCGTGATGATCGCCAACGCGATCGCGCCAACACTGCGTAAGCGCATCCATGAAGAACCGATCTTCATCGGAGCTTTGGCACTCACGGCCGCTGCTGGTGTCAGCGCCGCACTCTTCGGCGGTGTCGCGTCCGGAGTCTTGCTTGCTCTCGGCGTCAACTTCGCCGCTGCGTTGGCGCGCCTCGCGTTCGACTCGATTGTTCAACGCGATGCCCCGGATGCGAACCAAGGCCGCGCGTTCGCACAGTTCGAGACTCGCTTTCAGCTGTCGTGGGTGCTTGGTGGATTGGTACCCGTGGTGTTCACGCCGCCAGCGGAAGTGGGCTTTGCAGTGGTTGGACTCATTGCCTTGTTCTCGGTCGTGACATACGTCGTCGGCACACGCAGCGTGCGCGCGGGCAAGGCAATCCCTGAAACGATCAGCAGACGGGCGAGCCGCAGAGTGATCGAAGAGTACGAACGACGCAAAGCTCGAAACGGGGGCACGCCGGCCGGTCAGTGAGCGTCGCCGCGGTCGGCACGGTCAGGCGGTCGAAGGAGCCGGTGGTTCGTCAGTGGGCAGTTCGAGGCGAGCGAGCCACAGACCAGGCGCGAGCAACTCGGCGGGCGTCGGCAATGCGCGTGGGCGGCTGAGCAAGAGGTTGACTGCGTCATTGCCGCCGCGCTCGAACGCGCCGGCTGTGAACTCGCGGCCCTTGTCGACCTGTTGGCGGTTCAGACGAAGACCGAGCAGTCGTTCGACGAAGATGTCGTCTGGTGAGGTCTCGATGCGGCGACGGCGAACGGCTTCGCTGATGCGCGTCGCGTCGCCCCCGATCAGCCGGCTCGCGATGAGGTCCACCGCGTGATCGACGTAGCCCACAACTGCGGCGAGCGCAGCGTCGAGCTGAGGCTGGAGCGCTTCTTGAGCGGCACTGCGTACGGCACCCAACAGGATCTCAGGGTCGCCAAGCGAACGCTGGATTGCCTGCATCGGGTCGTCACTGTCCATCTCGATTGTGCCCAGCTTTTCGGCAACCGCTGAAGGGTCTGCTTGGAACGCACCGACGTGGGCGCGAACCAATTCGCTGAGACCCTCGCGGATGTGTTCAACGGAAAACACGACATGCGAAACGAGCTCTTGCACCAGGACCCACAAGCGCATTGAGTCGCGGGGCAGGCTCCAGTCGTCGGCGAAGGTGTCTACCGTGGCCGGACTGATGGTGACCTGCGCGCTGGCCGAGCGTGGGATCGGCAGATCGTATTGACCAAACGCGCGTGTGGCCAGGTGACCGACCATGGAGCCAATGGCCATGCCGAGCATTGCCGGCGCCATCATCTGACTGAGGCCGAGCATCATCGCGGTCATCGGGTCGGGTGTACCCGCGTCTTGGTCGTCGGCAACAGCGGGTCGCTTGCCGAGCGAGACGGCGAGCTCGGTGAACAGCGGACGATATGCCTCGAGTGTTTGCTGGGCCCATACCCCTGGCGTGACGGTGGTGATCTCGTAGGTACCCAGACCGTGGCCAGTGACATCGACTACGTGTGGTTCGGCGATGCCCGCCAATGCTGTGAGAGCAAATCTGACGTTGGGATCGACGTTTGCTTCGGGCTCGCCATTGGTGGCGGCGAGATGTGCGAATTGCTTGGCCGCATCCCAGTTGAGTGGACCTTGGCCCGACAGCGCACGCGCCAAATCGCCGAACATCGGAAGGCCCCCGAAGGGGTTGTCGGCGGGATCGCCCGCAGTCATATCGAGGATGCTACGGCCATTCCATCGGTTATCGTCGCAGCCATGACGACGGTACTGGTGACGGGGACCGAGAGCAGTCTTGGCACCCGAGTTGTGAAGCGCCTTACCGATGAATGTGGTTTTGACGTGGTGTCGTCGGCAGCTCAGGGCGTTGCACTCGAGACAGCAACCGCCGCCGAACCGGCTGAGCCGGTGGACATTGCGGTACACCTCTCGGCGGGCGATCACGACACGCGGGCGCGCCGTCGCGAGAGCGTGACGACTGGTGCAGCGGCGTTGCTCGAGATGGCCGAGAAGTCTGGGGTACGCCATTTCGTTCTTGTGTCCTCGGCAATGGTGTACGGAGCATGGGCCAACAATCCCGTCCCGCTCACTGAAGATGCGCCGCTTCGACCCGATCTCGATTTCGTGTTCGCTCGTCAACTCGCGTCCGTCGAGCAGATGGTCGACGACTGGCGTACTAGTGCGCCGGGTCGCACTGCAACAGTCCTGCGCCCAGTGGTAGCGATGGCGGCCGACGGCACCAGCAGCCTGGCTCGCGCTCTTGCTGCAGGTATGGGTCAGCGTTTGGGTGAGGATGACCCCGGTGCGCAGTTCCTGCAACTCGACGACCTCGCCAATGCCGTCACCTTGGCAACACACGAGCGCCTCGATGGCGTGTTCAACGTGGCGGCGGACGGCTGGGTGCCGGGCGATCGAGTACGGGCTCTTGCTGGGTCGGCGCCGAAGGTCAAGTTGCCGAGCCGCATCGCCGAAGTCGTGGCCCGCGTGCGCTGGCGGTTCCAACGCGGACCAATTCCGCCGGGTCTGCGCAGCTATACGCAATGGCCCTGGCTCGTGGCCAACGACCGGCTCAAATCGGTTGGATGGCGGCCAACGGTGACAAACGAGCAGGCCTACGTCGAGGGCACCGAGGCCAAGTGGTGGACCATGATCACCCCGAAGCGCAAGCAGGAGCTTTCGCTCGGTGCAATGTCGGCGCTGGGCGTTGGCGCTGCTGCGCTCACCGTCGTGCTGATACGCCGCGCTCGTCGTCGGCGAATGAACTGAGCTGCTCGGTTCTGTTACATCGAGTCGGGGTGGCTCGACAGCGTGATGTTGAGCACCACGGGGGCGTTCTCACCCGAGCGCTTCAGCCTCAGCATCACCGAGTCGCCCGCAGCATGATGGGCGATGATCTCGCCCAGTTCTGTGATCGTGGTGATCGGAACTCCATCGATGGCCTCGATCACATCGCCGGCGCGTATCCCACTCACCGCAGCCGGACCGTCGACGATGACTGAAGCAACGCCAACTCTGCCGCTGCCCGCGTCGGGGCGTATGCCGAGCCAGGCGGGAACCGAGACTGCGGCGGCGGCGTCGAGTGCTTTCAGCATCGCATCCACCGACACGAGTGTTGCTCCCGATGCCGTCACGGTGCACATGCCGAGGAGGCGACCTTTGTGGTCGAGCACGAGAGAACCTTCACCGGGGTTGACGTCGCGCTCGTACACGAGACGAAAACCGGAGTCGTCGGCCACGACATTGACCATCAGTGGTTCCGGAGACATCATCACGACCCCAGGGCTTTGCGACGACTCCGGGCTGAGTTCGACGACTCCGGCATTGATCTCGGTCGGGATCGCAAGTACGGCCGTGCCCGACGCTTTGTCGACGAGTACGACAGCACCAACAATGGTCTGTCCGGATGGCAGCACGACCTCGAGACCCTGGCGACCGTTCACGGCTTGTGCCGTTGTGATGACAAAGTGCCCGGGAGTGAGAGCGACAGCGGTAGCTGGCTCGGTGGAAGAGGCGCTGCCCGAGTTCACATGCATCGTGGGAAGTGGGGTGGCGTCGTGCTCGACGGTGGTGGGGGTGGGCAGGTCCGTCGTGGTCTGGACGCTGGTCGCCGGGTCGAACGTCGCAACCGTGGAATTGGTTGAATTTGATCTCGCCGCAGAGGCGGTCGGTGCGGCTATCGGCCGGGGCGCAACAAGCGCGAGGCTGTCGTCGGTGATGTCGCGGATAGAGGTGGCGCTGGCATTCGCTGAGACGCCACTGCGGTCATGGTGCGGAATCATCAACCAGAGCAGGCCCACCGCCAACGCCGCGCCAACGGTGCCGGTGGCCACCGAGAGCCCGCGCCCCACGACCAAGGGGGGTTCGCTCGTGGCCCACTCGTTCGAGCCGACTTCAGAGGGGTGACGCCATGCGCGTTCGTGTGCGGGTAGAGGGGCACGCGGGTACTCGGGGTCGTTGTGCCAGTCACCTTCCTCCACGTGGGGCATGGTAGTGAACGGCGTGGACCAATGGATGTCGCCCCGCTCACGGCTACTATGCTCACGATGCATGCTCCACCGCTCGGCGATACCTGGGTCGGTCTCACCGCGGAGAGCCTCCCGATCAGCGAGGCCTACGAGTGGGCGGTGCAGCGCGACTGCGGTGCGGTGGTGTTGTTCTCCGGAACGGTACGCGATCACGCCGAAGGTCGTGACGGCGTGGCCCATCTGACGTACGAGGCCTACGACGAACAAGCACCAGCGAAAATGGTCGAGATCGCCGAACAGGTTCGTGTGCGGTGGCCCGACACAGGTCGTGTTGCATTGCTGCACCGCACTGGCCGCATCGAGATCGGCGAGAGTTCGGTTGTTGTCGTTCTGTCGTCGCCCCACCGTCCAGAGGCGTTCGAAGCCGGGCGGTATGCCATCGATGCGCTGAAGGTGAGCGTGCCGATCTGGAAGCACGAAGTGTGGGAGAGCGGCTCCGATTGGGGCACTGGCGCGCACGATGTCGTGTCCCCCGCAGACGTCGCCTCCGCTCCGTTGCGTTCTGGTGATCGTGTCTCAATTGATGGCGAAGGTGCCGAGTGACCACGGTCGTCGTTGTGGTTGTCGTGGTCGTGGTCCTTGCGGCGATGGCTTTCTTGCTCATCGGCCGTCGCCGCCCTGACGATGGTGTCACCAGCTTTCGCCGTCATATCGACGCGTTGTCGCCCGAGGCGCGCCGTGAAGTCATCGAGCGCGTTCAGAACGCACGTGAAAACGGTAAGGGCAAGTAGGTAGCACATGGCCCGTGACCTCGCGATCGACCTTGGCACAGCCAACACCCTCGTCTACATGAAGGGTCGCGGCATCGTGCTCAACGAGCCTTCGGTGATCGCCCTCAACCGTCAGACCGGTGAGGTCTTGGCAACCGGGCGCGAGGCGTGGCAAATGATCGGGCGCACCCCGGGGTACATCGTGGCTGTTCGCCCATTGCGTGGCGGGGCGATCACGGACTTCGAAATCACCGAGCGGATGATCCGGCTGCTGCTGCAACGCGTCGGGGTCAGTCGCTTTACCCGGCCGAAAGTCGTGATCTGCGTGCCGTCGGCAATCACCGAAGTGGAACGTCGCGCGGTCACCGATGCGGCGCGCCGCGCGGGTGCCGCCGATGCTCAGCTCATCGAGCAGCCAATGGCGGCGGCGATCGGCGCCGACCTCCCCATCGACGAGCCGGTCGGCAACATGGTGATCGACGTGGGCGGCGGCACCAGTGAGACCGCGGTGATCAGCCTGGGTGGGGTCGTGGCACTCGAAGCCGTTCGCGTCGGCAGCTTCGACATAGACGCGGCAATTCAGAACTACGTTCGGCGCGAGCATGGCATCGCGATTGGCGAGCGGACTGCCGAAGAGATCAAGGTCGCCATTGGTTCGGCCGACCCGATAGGCGATGAGAACGAAGCGGAAGTCCGTGGCCGCGACCTGATGAGTGGGCTCCCCAAGACCGTGTTGCTGAATCCCGAAGAAATCCGCTTCGCGATCGACGACGTCGTGTCGAGCATCGTGGCGTCAGTGGTGCGCTGCCTTGCGAAAGCGCCGCCCGAACTCGCCCAAGATTTCCTCGTGCGCGGCATGTATCTCGTCGGTGGCGGCGGACTGCTGCGCGGCCTTGCTCAGCGCATCGAGCGCGAGACACGTGTGCCGGTGCGCATGTCGCCCATGCCACTCGAAGCGGTCGTGCTCGGTGCCGGGCATTGCATCGAGCACTACGACGCACTCAAGGGCATGTTCATGGGGGCCAGGCGGTGACAACGCTCCCCGCAACCGGGGAGCATGGGTCGATCGACGATTCATTGTCGTTCGAGGTGACGGCCGATCACGTCGGGGTGATCACGCTCAACCGCCCCGAGTCTCGCAATGCGCTCACGTGGGGCATGTACGCCGCCCTCGAACGGTCGGTACGCAACGCTGTTGTATTGGGTGCGCGCTGTCTCGTCATTACGGGGGTCGACCCCGCATTTTGTAGCGGCGACGACGTGCGCCAGGTGATGGGCGCGGGCGAGCAGGGCAAGGCGCCGACCAGTGTCACTGTCCACGAACCACGGCTCACTCCCGCGGCCGACGCCTTGTTGCATACCGACGTGCCGGTGATCGCTGCCGTCAATGGCGCTGCCGTTGGGTGGGGAATGGAACTGGCGTTGATGGCCGACATTCGTGTCGCGAGTGAGCGTGCAAAATTCGGGGAGTTGTTCGTGCTGCGCGGACTCGTGAGCGATGCCCCCGGGCTCGGTCGTCTGGCGCAACTCGTCGGACGCGAGAAAGCGGCCGAGCTGCTGTTCACCGGTGACGTCATCGACGCAACCGAGGCGATGCGTATCGGGCTCGTGTCGCGTGTTGTGCCACATGAGCAACTGCTCGGCACTGCAATGCAACTCGCCCTCAAGATCGCGGCCAATCCGCCGCTCGCAGTGCAGCGCCTCAAGGCAGGTCTGCGAGAAGCGCTGGATCCCGATTGGAATGAGCTCGGGCGTTGGGTCTCATCCGCCCTCGGCGACTTGTTCCAGACAGACGATCATCGCGAAGGGGCTCGTGCATTTCTGGAGAAGCGGCCCCCACAATTTCGCGGTAGCTGATGAGTTCCACCTTTCGTCTACCTGCGGCTGCGCCGGCCGTGTTCGCCCAGGGGCTTGCTCAGATCAGGGCAGAAAACGATGTACCTCTGGCATTCCCCGAGGCGGTGATGGACGCTGCCACGCAAGCCGCTCGACGCCCGCTCAGCAACGAGCACGCCGATCGAACTGACCTCAACTTCGTCACACTCGATCCAGCCACGAGCACCGACCTCGACCAAGCCTTTTCGATCGAACGCGCCGCGGGTGGCGACCTCGTACTGCGATATGCCATCGCCGATGTTGCTTGGTTCGTGCGCGGCGGCGATGCGCTCGACACCGAAGCGTGGGCACGCGGCGTGACCACCTACATGCCCGATGCACGAGCGGGTCTGTATCCGCCGGTACTTTCCGAAGCCGCAGCCAGTTTGCTGCCCGACGGTCCCCGCGCTGCCGTGGTGTTCATCGTGCGAGTCAGCAGCGACGGGTCCGTCTTGCTCGACGGAGCCGAACGCGCGATCATCCGCAGCCGCGCGAAGTTGGCCTACGAAACCGCAACCGCCTCAGATCTGCCCGAGCCCCTTGTCGAGTTCGCGGCGCGGATTCAAGCAGCTGAAGATTCCCGCGGTGCAAGCCGGGTCGAGACTCCGGAGCAAGCAGTCGCGGGCGACCCCGGCCAGGGTTACAAGCTGACGTTCCGGCCACGCGCAGCCAACGAGGACAACAATGCAGCGATGTCCTTAGCAACCAATATGGCGGTTGCCGATGCGTTGTACACGGCCGGTACAGGGCTGTTTCGGATCATGGCCGAACCTGACGAGCGGCGCGTGCGCAGCCTGCGTTACAGCGCCAAGGCCTTAGGTCTGCAGTGGCCCGACGATGTCGATCTGCATTCCTTCCAGCGCACCTTGCAGCGTTCATTGGTCACAGACGGTGCTTCGGACGGCGATACCGAATACGCAACAATTGCTGCATTCCTTGTGGCGGTTCGGCGTGCCACTGGTGGCGCCTCGTATGCGCCATTCCAGATCGGCGTGACCCCTTGGCACTCGGCGATGGCTTCCACGTATTGCCACAGCACGGCGCCACTTCGTCGACTGGGCGATCGTTTCAACGTGATCGCGGCGCTTGCGGTCGCGAACCGCAAGCCTGTACCAGATGACGTGCAAGAAGCGTTCTCGCGACTTCCCGCCGTCATGGAACGTGCCGACACACGTGCCGCGCGCGTGGAACGTGCAGTCATCGACATGGTCGAAGCAGTAGTTCTGAGCGGTCGTGAGGGCCAAACATTTGATGCCGTCGTGACCGATGACGACGACCGCGGTGCGCGGATCTATCTGTGCGATCCAGCGGTTCTGTCGAGAGTGTCGACACATGGGGCGGGCCCGGGTGACACCATCCGCGTCCGCCTTGTCTCGAGTGACCCCGTAAAGCGCGAAGTGAAATTCGAACGAGTCAGTTGAGGCGACGTCAGTTGAGGCGATGTCAGGGCGCTGCGACCAACGCGAGCACGATGCCTGTGTCGACGCAAAGCGCGTACAACTCGCCGTCTGGTCCCTGCGTCACAGCGCTCACCCCGATGGCGTCGGTGCTGAGCGTGATCTCCTTGTTCGCCACTTTGTGGGGTCGGCCAGCGTCGTCGATCTGCACCGCACGAATCTGACCGCTGCAGTAGTCGCCATAGACGTACCAGCCCAAGAGCGCAGCGACTGCGGTGCCCCGGTAGCGCACTCCTCCAGAGATTGAGCAACCTGCATCACCGTGTTGGTACTCGAAGATCGGCATTGTGACACCGGATGTCGATTGGTCGTTGTTGAAGCGATGCGTGCCCTCGAACGCGCTCCAACCGAAGTTGGTGCCGCGCCCGCCGCCTTCGTCGGCCCAGGCCACATCGATTTCTTCCCACTTGTCCTGACCGACGTCAGCGATCCAGAGATCGCCCGTCGCGCGATCGAAGTCGAATCGCCACGGGTTGCGCAGACCAATCGACCAGATCTCGGGCCGTGCGCCTGTCACGCCGACAAACGGGTTGTCGGGCGGCATGGAGTAGGGGGCATTGTTGCTCGACGTGGGATCGATGCGCAGGATCTTGCCGAGCAGATCGCCGGTGTCGAGCGCGCGTCGGTTCGGGTCGTTTGCTGCGCCGCCATCTCCCATGCCGATGTAGAGAAACCCATCGGGACCAATCTTCACCGATCCGCCGTTGTGGTTGGGAAAGGGTTGTTTGATCGTGAGGAGTGGCCGCTGACTCCTGGACGCGAAGACGCCATCAGCACCAACGGCGTATTCGGCAATGACCGTATTGCCCTCGTTATCGGTGTAATCCACATACGCATGTTGTCCGCCGGTCGCGAAGGTGAGACCGAGCAGACCTTGTTCGCCGCCCGACACGATGAGGGGCGCGATATCGAGCACCGGCGCAGGGTCGACCTGTGCATTTCGGATCGCCCACACTCGGCCTTCGCGGGTCGCAACGAACAGCGTCGGATCGTTGGTGCGGTAGGCGAGGTCGAGCGCGCCGGGAAGCTTCGCGATCGATTGGAAGCGCCCGCGATCTGCGCCGAGTGGTGTCGTTTTCGAAGGATTCGACTGACCGGACGACTCGGCTGTCGCCTGAGCAGTCGACACGGGGCTCGAGACAACCGAAGGGCCGGTCGTCGCAACCGTGGTCGGCGCAGAAACACTCGAGTCAGAGCGGTCATTCGCGCATGCGGTGACGAGAGCCGCAAACGAACACGCCCACGCTGCTGCGATGACGCGTCGATTCATTGCCCTACACGCGCCAGTCCCTCTTGCACGACGGTCACCGCGAGCGTGCCGTCTCGACGATAGATGGCGCCGCCCGCCAAACCGCGTGCGCCACCGGTGGAGATTGCGGCCTGATCGTACAGCAGCCATTCATCGGCGCGAAACGGGCGGTGAAACCACATCGCATGGTCGAGGCTGGCCATCTGCAGGCCCGGACTGTCCCACGACAGACCGAACGGCAACACTGTTGTATCGAGCAACGTCATGTCGCTTGCGTATGTCACGATGCACGCATGCAGTGTTGGATCGATGGGTAATACGCCATCGGCCCGCAACCACACTTGCTGGCCGAGCGCGGGCTGACCCCTGCGGCTGATCGGGTCGTTGTCGACATAGCGAACATCGATTGGGCGGGGCCGGTCGTACCACTCACCCATCTGTTTCTTGTAGGGCTCCATGCGCGTCTTGAAGTCGGGCAAGGTATCGGGGTCGGCAAGATCCGCAGGCATTTGGATCTGGTGATCGGGACCCTCCTCGGCAACGTGGAAGCTTGCCTGCAGATTGAAGATCGCCTTGCCGTGCTGAATGGCCACGACGCGGCGGGTCGTGAAGCTCTTGCCGTCGCGAATACGGTCGACGTCGTACAGGATCGGTACTGTCGGATCGCCCGGACGCAAGAAGTACCCGTGCAGCGAGTGCACCATTCTGTCCGGGTCGCCGACCGTACGCGCTGCCGCAACGAGAGCCTGGCCGGCGACTTGACCGCCAAAGACACGCTGCCGGTTTTCATCAGGGGATCGACCGCGGAAGATGTTGACCTCGATCGCTTCGAGGTCGAGCAGTTTCACGAGGTCATCGAGGGCTTCTTGCATCCGTTCATGTTGTCATGGAAATCACGACTTCACCCGTTCGATCGAGGGGTCGATCTCGGATTATGGTGCCCGTGATGACTCTTCTCCCACTCAACCCCGATGAACTGCTCAGTACCACGCGTGCCGTACGCAAACGGCTCGATTTCAACCGCCCGGTCCCTGACGACCTCATCCGTGAATGCGTTGCGCTGGCGATGCAATCGCCGAGTGGCTCGAACGCGATGACGATGCAGTTCGTGATCGTGCGCGA
>JAYTWP010000009.1:0-9006 GCA_043743395.1 Actinomycetota bacterium
TGACCGTGTCGAGCGTGCGACCACGGGCCTGCAGACCGTCCATGGCAAGCACCATGTTCTTGATCGCAGGCACGCCTTCATCAGTGGTTTGCAGCTTCAGCGCACCAGACGTGCGGGCTTCTTGGAACCCCATCGTGCCCGAGCGCAGCTTGTCCGTGGCGCCACCAAAGTCAATCGTGACACCATCAACGATCAGCGGCGTTCCGTAATTGCCGATGCTTGCGCCGGGTGCCATACCAGTGGCATCGGCTGCTGCAAGCAATTGCGCCGGTAGACCATAGAGGTGAGCACCCGACGGACCGACCCAGATACCGATCGGGATCGGCGAGTTGTGCAGTCGCTCGAGCAACAGTTCCATACGGTCGCGAGACACAACAGCTCCGGTGGAGTTGATCTGCAGGATGAGGGCTTGCGATCCGTGGGTCTCGGCCTGCTTGATCGACTGGGTGACGGAGTCGACCAGTATCTCGTCGATCAGTCCGCTGATCTGAACGACATCGACCGGCGCAAGTGCCGCGGCGCCAGTATCGGCCGGGCGCTGGCTCACATCGGCCTGACCGCGTGCCCCGGCCGGAGATGCGAGAAGCGCCACCCCAGCCGCGATGGTCAACACGATGATCGCTAGTCTGCGCAAGAGAGCCTCCGGAGGGCGTGTGGATTCATTGCAGTTCTTTGGCGCGGCCCGCCTGGTCATAGTGGCCGGGAAGGGAGGCGTCGGAAAGACAACGGTAACGGCTGTATTGGCTCAAGCAGCAGCCGATGCTGGACTTCGAGTGCTCGCCGTCGAACTCGAGGGCAAGCCCGTGCTCGCCGACCTCCTCGCCGACACGGCCGTTGAAGTGCTCACCATCACCGCACCCGAAGCACTCGCCGATTACCTCGATACGCACGGTCTGAAACGGGTCTCGAAACGGCTGGCCACCAGCGGCATCATCGATGTAGTGGCCACCGCTGCACCCGGTATCGACGACATCGTTGTGCTCGGCAAGCTGAAGCAACTCGAGCGGGCAGCCGACTACGACTTCATCGTGGTCGATGGGCCAGCGGCCGGTCACGCGATCACGTTCCTGTTGTCGGCACGAGGGTTGCTCGACACAGTGCGCGGTGGCCCGATTCGAACACAGGCCGAAGACGTGCTCGAGATGTTCCACGACCCGACGCGGTGCCAGGTGCTGCTCGTGACTCTCCCCGAGACCACCCCCGTGAATGAGGTCATCGAGACCGCGTATGCCGTTGAGGAGCGAGTCGGGGTGCAGCTCGGGCCGGTGATTGTGAACGGTGTCGACGTCGGAGAGCCGATCATTGTTGCCGACGACGAGGGCGGCCCCAGCGCTGTCGACGACGATCTGCTTGCCGCCGCCCGTTATCGCAATCACCGCCGACGCTGCCAACGCGCCGAACTCGAACGTCTCTCCACAGACCTGGCGCTCGCCCAGATCGTGCTCCCACAGCTTGCGGTGGCCGGGATCGAGGCCGGCGATCTGCCGACGCTCGCCGCTGCCTTTGTCGACCAACTTGGACGGCTGCCCTCATGAGCACACCCACTCCGACAGCGCTCGATGCAGTGGTCCGCGACGCGGAGATCATCGTCAGCTGTGGCTCCGGTGGTGTCGGCAAGACAACGGCTGCGGCTGCGATCGCGTTGCATGCCGCCTCACTCGGCAAGCGTGTCGTGGTCGTCACGATCGACCCGGCGCGTCGCCTCGCCGATGCGCTCGGCATGTCGGACGGGCTCGGCAACGAACCAACTCGTGTTCGCCTGCGCGATACGTCGTCCACGACGGGCGAGATGTGGGCGATGATGCTCGACCCGGCGACCACCTTCGATGGTTTGGTCCGCCAGTACGCCGAGACGCCTGAACGGGCCGAGCGAATATTGGCAAACGCGTTTTACCACAACATTGCAGGCGCTCTGTCTGGAACCCAGGAGTACATGGCGGCGGAGAAGCTGTACCAACTGCATCGTGATGATCGATTCGATCTCGTTGTGGTCGACACCCCGCCGACACGTCACGCGCTCGACTTCCTCGACGCACCGGCAACGCTCACCCGATTCATCAACCATCGACTCTTCCGCTTGCTGATGTTGCCGGCGCGCAAGAGTCTCAAGATGCTCAACTTTGCCGCACAGCCCGTGCTGCGCACCATCGGCAAGGTCGTTGGCGGAGACGTCCTAGCCGATGCGGTTGCATTCTTCCAAGCCTTCGAGGGGATGGAGACCGGCTTTCGTGACCGGGCCGATTCCGTCGCAGAACTACTGCACTCGCCGGTCACCCAGTACGTACTCGTCGCATCTCCACGACTCGACACCGTCGAAGAAGCGCGCTATTTCGCTGCTCGTCTTGCCGACTCGAACCTGACGGTCGCCGCAGTCGTCGTGAACCGGCTGCAGCCACGCTTCGGCAACGTCACATCGTCCGACGCCGCGCGGAATGCCGCGCGGGCGCAAGACGACGGTGACAACGATCTCGCCGCACTGTGGCGCAACCTCAGTGAAGTCCGCGCGCTTGCTGATGCCGAAGAGGGCGTGATTGCGCCACTGGTTGCCGAAATCGGTGAGACGGCGATTCAGCGCGTGCCGTTACTCGCCGAAGATGTGCACGATCTCGACGGTCTTCGCGAGATCGAGCACTATCTCTTCGAGGTTTGACCTTCGTGCGGCTAAGTTCTTGTCGTGCATGTTTTGGTCGCAACCGACGCCCAATGGGTCGTCGACGAAATCGTCGCCGCGCTCAGCGGTCCGCAAACCAGCTTTACCGTCTGCCGTAACGGCCGCGACGTGACGGGTGTGGTGCTGGCGCGTACGCCAGACATCGCCATCCTCGATCTGCAGAGCGGGTCGATGGGGGGCGTGGCCGTTGCGATGAACCTTCGTCACGACGAAAGTTCCGGGGCAATGCCGCATGTGCCGATCCTGATGCTGCTCGACCGCGACGCCGACGTCTTCATCGCTCGCCGCAGTGGTGCCGATGCGTGGATCGTCAAGCCGCTCGATGCCGTGTCGATCAACAACGGTGTCGCAACCGTCCTCGCTTCGGTGGCCTCAGCCGCTGAACCCGACGCCATCTGGGACAACTCCGACTCCAAAGCTGACGCCGAATCCCATGAGGAAGACGCAGTCACCGCGGGATAACATCGTCGGGCACCTACGGGGTGTAGCGCAGCTTGGTAGCGCGCCACGTTCGGGACGTGGAGGCCGGGAGTTCAAATCTCCCCACCCCGACCATTGATTCATGACGAGCGCCTGCCACCACTTCGGTTCACTCCGTTGGGTTGAGAGTGTTCAGACCGCAGTTGCCGCTGCGCCCACCGAAATCTCCATCAATGAGGCGTAGCGGGCACCGCCCCCTACCGGAGATTCCCACATGAGGCAACGCACCCCACCACGCGGAGGTTCCCGATGAGTCAAGATGCGCGAGCAGCAAGGGGGTCGGCGGAACACGTAGGCTTAGGTCATGTCGATCACGGTTGAGGAACTCGCTTCGCGGCTCGCCGCCGAGGCCGCGCGTCGTGGGATCACGGTGGACGCGTTGTTGGACGAACTCGCTGACAAGTTGCCGCCAACGCGACGCAAACTCGGCTTCGTTGGTCTCGGGGCGTCGACGTCGGGACGTGACAGCGCCCATATCGACGAGATCCTTGCTGAAGGCTTTGGGCGTTCCTGAACGTGTTGATCATCGACACCGGCGTGCTGCTCGCCGCCGCCGCCAATACCGATCGGGCGCACACCGTGTGTGTTGATCTGGTTGAGACCAGTGCCGACACGCTGATCACCACTGCATTGGTGGTTGCCGAGACCGGCTACATGATCGAGCGGCAACTCGGCGCGGTGGCTGAGGCCCGCTTCTACCAGTCGATCGCCGCGGGTGATGTGCTCGTCGAGATGCTCACCGCCCGCGACTACGCACGAATCGCCGAGCTCATCGAACACTACGCAGACTTTCCGGTTGGTGGCACCGACGCCAGCCTGATCGCAATCGCGGAGCGTCTCGGCATTACCCGGATCGCCACCCTCGATCGCCGTCACTTCTCTGCCGTCAAGCCCGCCCACTGCGCCACCTTCATGCTCGTCCCCTGACCAGCCGCGACGGCACCGCTAACCGATCGACGTCTGCAAGGCTGACGTGCACGCGCCGAAATGGCTTGAACCGTGTGCTGCAGGCCCCAGTTGTGCTCTTCAGTCGGCACGTATTGTAAACGACGTATTTTTCGGTGGAGAGTGAGATTGCCCGACTTCAAATCTCCCCACCCCGACCATTGATTCATGACGAGCACGATCACTCGTCGGGATAACGCAGGCCAATCTGAGCTCGAATGGTGTCGAGCGTGCCAGCGATCGCGATCGTCTCGTCCACTGGCATGACCGGGCTCTCCAGTAGCCCTGCGGCGATGCAGCGATGGACCTCACTTGCTTGGAAGCGGAGCCCTTCGCCCTCCCACGTGGTGCCGATCGTGCGTTTGCCGGCCGACGACGTGACGGTGAGCGACCATGGGTTGTGCATGAACGCCGGAAGCTCGACGAACCCCTCAGTTCCGCTGATGCGGGCCGTGCACGCCATCTCAGTACGGATCGCTGCCTTCACCACGCCGAGCCGCCCTTGCGAGTATTGGAGGATGGCCGCAACCTGTTCGTCCGCTCCGGTCTCGCCAAGACGACCCGCTGCCACCACGCGCTCGGGTGTTCCGAGCACCATCGAACACAGCTGCACGGGGTAGATGCCGAGGTCGAGCAAAGCGCCGCCGCCCTGTTCAAGATCGAACAGACGCGACGCAGGATCGATCGGTCGGCGAAAGCCAAAGTCTGCCTCGACCACCTGCGGATCACCGATGACGCCTTCTTCGAGAAGGTCGCGCAGGGTGCGGTACGCCGGGAGGAAACGCGACCACATCGCTTCCATCAAGAACAGCCCACGGTCACGTGCCGTATTTGCCATCTGACGAGCCTGCACCTGATTGATCGCGAAGGGCTTCTCGCACAACACATGCTTGCCGGCCTCGAGAAAGAGCAACGTGTCGCGCGAGTGGAAGGAATGCGGCGTGGCGACATAGACCACATCCACGTTCGGGTTCTCGGCGAGAGATTCATAGCTCCCATGGGCATCGGCCGCGCCGAAGCGTTGAGCAAACGCTGTGGCCCGCTCGAGCGATCGCGAGCCGACGGCGACGAGATCGCCACCCTCGATCTGCGATAGACCAACGGCGAACTTCTCAGCGATCCCACCCGGACCCACAATTCCCCAACGGACGTTCATGACGCGGACTCCTTTGTGTAGAACCGGGGCACACCATTGATGCCCTCACACTTTCGACAAACCTGCTGCACCAGAGCCACTGTAGACGGGCACTACGAAACGTCACCGTGCGATCACAGCGGTGTCGTAAGTTCGTCGCATGGATCTCGCCGAACTGCAAGACGTCATCGAACGTACCTATGGCACTCGCGACCGAGCGCGTGGGGTGCCGGCGTCGGTGGCCTGGCTGGCCGAAGAAGTCGGCGAGTTGGCGCAAGCAGTTCGCAAAGGCAGCGCCGACCAACAACAGCATGAGTTCGCCGACGTCCTCGCGTGGGTGGCGTCGCTGGCGAATCAGATGCACATCGACCTCAGCGTGGCGATCCAGCGCTACGCCAACGGCTGCCCACGCTGCACCAACGTTCCCTGCACCTGCCCGTAACGGCGGTGTGATTCGGTCAATCTGGTTGGAACCGAGCGACGTACTCCCACCCAATGCCATGCCGATCGTGCAGGTGGAAGCCCGCTGCTTCGAACAACGCCCGCAGTCGACGCGTCGAGATGAAGTCGCCGTCTCGACGAGTCTCGGCGACCGTCACGGTTGCTGCTGGTTTTGTAACGCGGCGGAGCTCGTGCAAGAACGCGATCTCGTCGGGAACCTCGCCAAGCACGGCGACAAGCAGAACCGCGTCGAAGGTCGCTGCTTGGTACGGCAACGCGAGCGCGTCCGCCTGCACCGCGACAACGTTCGTCAACGAAGCGGTGCGGTCGCGTGCGATGCGCAGCATCTCGGTCTGCAGATCGCACAGGACCACGACACCGCTTGGGACGGCGGTTGCGAGATCGATGCTGAAATAGCCGGGGCCCGGGCCGACCTCGAGCACATGCATGGTGGACTCGAGGCCCATCCGGCGCACAACTCGACCTGGCGGTTGCAGCAAACGGCGTGCCGGATTGAGCAGCTGTCGCGCCTTTGCCGCCGGATACACCTTGCCGCGCGTCATGCCGAACTGACGATCAGCCGCCGTGGGCTCCGGGCTCTCCATCGAAACGAACCTACTCGCCAGTTGCAGGCGGGCCGAGTTGCCTGGCCCCACTACGCGCATCGCTACACCCGCAGCGACGGATCTCGCGCTGAGGTTCTAGAGGAACAGTTCGGCGATCTGCACAGCGTTGAGCGCGGCACCCTTGCGCAAGTTGTCGTTGCTGATGAACAGCACCAGCCCGCGGCCGTCGTCGACCGAGAAGTCCTGGCGAATACGACCGACGAAGCTGGGGTCCTTGCCCGCGGCCTCAAGCGGGGTCGGCACATCGAGCAACTCGACACCCGGCGCTAAGCCGAGCAGTTCGATTGCCCGGGCCACACTGATGGGGCGCTCGAACTCGGCATTGATGCTGAGCGAATGCCCGGTGAAAACAGGAACGCGGACGCACGTGCCGCTGACGCGCAAGTTCGGAATGTCGAGGATCTTGCGGCTCTCGAGTCGCAGCTTCTGCTCCTCGTCGGTCTCGAAAGAACCGTCGTCTACGTACTTGCCTGCATACGGAAGCACATTGAAGGCAATCGGCTTGGTGAATTTGGTTGGCGTGGGCATGGCCACGGCGTTGCCGTCGTGCGTGAATTCGCGTGCCTGATCGGCAACTTGACGAGCTTGCTTATCCAGTTCGTCGACACCCGACAAACCGCCGCCACTGACGGCTTGATACGTGCTGGCGATCAGGCGGACGAGCCCGGCTTCTTCGTGCAGTGGCTTGAGCACGGGCATCGCCGCCATCGTCGTGCAATTGGGGTTGGCAATGATGCGTTTACGAGCGTTGGCGATCTCGCCAGGATTGACCTCGCTGACGATGAGCGGCACATCTGGATCCATGCGCCATGCCGACGAGTTGTCGATGACCATCACCCCGGCCGCGGCGAAGCGCGGGGCGAGCTCACGAGATGAGGTCGCTCCCGATGAGAAGAGCGCGATATCGAGACCAGTGGGGTCTGCAATCGCCGCATCTTCGACGGTGATCTGTTGGTCGCCCCACGCCAATGTGGTGCCGGCCGAACGCGCCGACGCAAAGAAACGGATTTCGCTGACAGGAAAGTTGCGCTCGGCAAGGATGGCACGCATCACGCCGCCAACTTGTCCCGTAGCACCCACGACACCAATTTTCATGGGACCAAGGCTAACGGTCTCACCGCCGGAGTGAGCGGGAATTAGTACTCCACGCTGCAACGATGCCGCCACGAACGTTCCGTCACGAACGTTACGAGCGTTCTGCTACGAGCCACCAATGGCTGCGGTTGACACCCACGAAGGTGCGCAACTCGGCGTCGTTGCGGGGCCTGAATCGACGATGTGGCGAGTGGTAGATGACCCGGGTCGCGAACTTGTAGGGCAGCGTGGTGAGATGTCGTGAGACTTCATCGGGCGACAGTCGGTTCGCTTGCCAGCCAAGACGCGAGGCAAAACGATGACGGGCGAGCCACGGTCCGAACTTCGGTACGCGCCACAACGCGCGGGTGAGCTTGCCCAGCGGCCAGATCACGGCGTCGACCGGTCTCCACGTGCGGAAGTTCAGGGCAACATGACCACCCGGCTTGGTGACGCGCGCTGCCTCGGCCACGAGCGACAACGCGTCGTCGTGCTGGCAATGCTGCAGCGTGATGTAGCTGAAGGTGAGGTCGGCCTCACCATCGGGGATCGAGAGCGTGCGGCCGTCGGCCACATGGCAGGTGCGCAACCGCGCGACCACGCCGAACTGGGCGACGGTTTGGCGGCAGCGCTCGAGGAACGCGGCGTCGAGATCGCACGCAATGACCTGCGCGAAAGCCCGACTGAACCCACTCGTCATGCGTCCGATGCCAGAACCAATTTCGACGATGGTCTGGTCGTGGAGATCCGCTGGGCGAAGGTCGAACGCCTCGAGATAGGCAAAGATCTCGTGGTCACCCGTGTTGGTGAACTCTTGGAGATCGAGTCCCTCACCCTTTGCGTTGTTGAACACCCAGCCGATCTCACGCACGACATCGTCGGCAGATTTCTGGCCTTCGCTGACGCGCCCTGCGGTGCGCCACGGTACGAGTTGAGGTCGGCGCATGGTACGAGTGTGTCAGTTCTTCAGGAGACGATTGCATCGGCCGGCGCGGCCACCACGCGGGCCGGACTCACTTGCGCTCCGGCAACGGAGCCGCATACGCCTGCCCACTGTCGAGACCGAAGGCCGTGTGCAGACTGCGCGCCGCCGTTTCGAGATCTGCCGCAGCGCACACAACACTGATGCGGATGGTGGACGTGGAGATCATTTCGATGTTGACTCCGTTGTCGGCCAACACCCGGAACATCTTTGCGGCGATGCCAGGACTGGTCTTCATGCCCGCCCCGACCAGGCTGATCTTGGAGATGCTGGCGTTGTGATTGACGCCGACCGCGCCGATCTCCGCAGCCACACGCGCCACGATCTGCTCGGCAACGGCCATGTCGGCTTTCGGCATCGTGAAGCTGATGTCGGTGGTGCCCTCTTTGGAGGTGTTCTGCACGATCATGTCCACGTTCACGTTCGCATCGGCGAGCGGCTCGAACAACGCCGCAGAAATGCCGGGGCGGTCGGGCACGCCGATGACAGTGACCTTGGCCTCGCTGGTGTCGGTGACTACACCGGAAACAATGGGCTCTTCCATACCTGGCTCCTTCGAGCTCACCCATGTCCCCGGTTCCCAGGTGAAACTGGATCGGACATGGAGGGGAACGTTGTGATTACGCGCGAACTCGACACTGCGCAGGGCAAG
>JAYTWP010000010.1:0-3585 GCA_043743395.1 Actinomycetota bacterium
AGTGTGCCCTTGGAGTTGTTGACAAAACGGGCGCGGCTGAGGACCTCGAGAGGGCCGATCACACCGATGATCGCGGTGTCCTTTTGCAGACCGATGAAGTCGTTGAGCAACGGCGGAATGACGCGTCGGACAGCCTGAGGAACGATCACATGCTGCATTGTTTGGCTGTACGTCAAGCCCAGCGAGCGGGCCGCCGCAACCTGGCTCCAATGAATCGACTCGATGCCAGCGCGGTAGACCTCGGACACGTACGCACCGTAGGTAAGCGTGAGCGCCAGGATTGCGTACTGGGTATCACTGAAATCACCCACGATCGGCACCTTCGCCTGCGCGAGGCCGAGGCCGACGAGGTACACGACCAAGATCGCAGGAAAGGCCCTGAACATGTCGACATAGACGGTGGCGAGAAAACGGATCGGTCGACAGGCAGGACCTGGAAGCAGGCGCACGACAGCCACAACAAGCGCCCACACGAGCACAATCACCTCGGCGACGAGGAAAACTTGAACGTTGATCCAAAAGCCCTTCAGCAGCGAGTGCCATGCCCCGCCATCGCTGAGCACCGACCACGCCAGGTACGCCTTGCGCACACTGCCGCCCTTGGTGGTCAGGAGCCAGGCCATAAAGCCGACGGCGTACACCGTGAGCCCGACGCCGACCGAGTACCACGCCCAATCGCGTGCCTTCTCGCCCTGCTCACGCGCGGGCTCGATCTCGCCCTTGGCGGCGAGGCGCCCCGACCGGATGGAATGGACAACGGCGGGAATGCCCGCAGGAGGGAAGAACAGACTCGCGATAGCCGCCCGTCGATATGTCAGCACACGGCCCACCCGCTTTGCAGGAGGTGGGCCCGTGAGCGTGGACACCTGGTTCAAGTGCGTCTCTACGACTTGGGAACGTCGATGAACGGCACCGTCGACGGATCGCCGCCGAGATACTTCGCGATGAGCCCATTCACCGTGCCGTCATCGATGAGGCCCTGCAGAATCGGATCGAAGATCGCCTTCTTGCCGTTGCCGAAGCCGGTGATGGCACCGTACTCCTCGCCTGTTTTGAACTGGCCGACGACTTCGAGCTTGCCACCCGACTGAGAGGCCTGACCGAGGTTGATCGGTGTGTCGATGATGATGCCGTCGACCTGACCCGCGTTCAACGACGCATATGCAGATGCGAGATCGGGGAACACCTTGGTCTTGTCGAGTTTCCAGCCCGGCTGTTTGCCGCTGGTGAAGTAGAACTCAGCAGTCGTCGACGCTTGTACGCCAATGGTGAGCTTCTTCACATCGTCAAACGTCTTGACCGCGGTGCCCTTCTTCACCAACAGACCCTGATCACTCTTGAAGTAACCGACGGAGAAGTCAACGACCTTGGCACGATCGGCGGTGATGGTCACCTGCGACAACGAGAGGTCATAGCTGTCGGGTGCGATCTGACCGGCCACGAGTGCATCGAAGCTCTCGTTGCGGAACGACATCTTGAGACCGCACTTCGCGGCGATGAGATTGCCAAGGTCGAACTCGATGCCACTCTTGATCTTGTCCGGGTCGACTTCAGCATTGGTCGTACCCCAGAAGTTCGGGCCAGGAAGGCTTGTCACGACGGACAATGTGCCGGCCTTCACCGGCTTGCAGCCGACGGTTCCAACAGATGGTGTCGAACTCGAACTCTTCTTCGAGTCGCTACCGCAGGAACTAATCAGTACGACGCCGGCTACTGCCAGCGCCACATAGGAACGCATTTTCATAAGGTCTCCCCCTTAGTCGAAGACGAAAGCATAGGTCAGGCGGTTGGTGGCGTTGGACAATGCACCGGTCACGCCATGGTCCGATCGTTTTCGTTCACTGCTCGAACTGGGGTAATTTCACAAAGTCATATACACAGGGGGATTCTGAATGGCCACTCGGCGAGTTTCGATCATGCTCGGGTTCTCGTTACTTTCGTTGGTCGCAGCTGCATGCAGCAGTTCGTCTTCGAAGACCACGGCTCCAACATCGGCAGGAGGCGGGTCCAACGCGACAAACGCGCCAAGTGCGACAACTGCGGCCACTGAGCCGATCGGCCCGAATGTGCTGCTCGTCGGAACATACAACGGTGTGGCCGGCAAGTACGAGACCATCCAGAGTGCTGTCGACGCTGCCAAGCCCGGCGACTGGATCCTCGTCGCTCCCGGCGACTACCACGAGCGATTTGATTACTCGGCCCCCATTGGCGAAGACGCCGTCGGAGCACTCCAGATCACCACACCGAACCTGCACATCCGCGGAATGGACCGCAACGGCGTCATCATCGATGGCACCAAGCCCGGAGCACCCGCGTGCAGCGCTGCGCCAGACGATCAGGACTTCGGACCAGCGAATGCCGACGGCAAGCATGTCGGCCGCAACGGCGTCGTGGTTTGGAAGGCCGACGGCAGCCAAATCGAGAATCTGACTGCATGCAACTTCCTTCGCGATGGCTCGGCCTACGGAACCGGCGGTGGTGGAAATCAGATCTGGTGGAACGGAGGCGATGGTTCAGGCACGATCGCCATGCACGATTACAATGGCAGCTACCTGTCGACCACCAGCAGCTTCGCGAGCGACCTCGGCGACGGCTCGTACGGCATCTTCGTGAGCAATGCGTCAGGCCCCGGCGTCATCGCCCACACCTATGGCAGCAATATGTCGGACAGCTCGTATTACATCGGTGCATGCGCAGACTGCAACGTCACACTCGACGATGCACATGCGCAGTACTCGGCGCTCGGCTATTCGGGGACGAACTCCGGTGGGCATCTCATCGTCCAGAACTCCGAGTTCGATAACAACAAAACAGGTTTCAGTACCAACAGTCAGAACAACGACGATGCTCCTTCGCCTCAAGATGGTGCATGCCCGGCAGGTGGCACCGGGCCGACGGGGAGTCACTCGTGCTGGATCTTCCAGAACAACTATGTCCACGACAACAACAACCCGAACGTGCCAGGACATGGCAGCGCCAACCTCGGGCCTCCAGGCACCGGCATGGTGATCGCGGGCGGGCGCAACGACACCGTGATCAACAACCGCTTCGAGAACAACTCCAGTTGGGCCGTGTTGCTCGTGCCGTTCCCTGACACCAACGAGAACCCGCCACCGATCGCCAACTGTGCAGGCGGAGATCCGAATGGCATCCCGTCACTCGGGGTCAAGGGCTGCTACTTCGCAGACTGGGGCATCGAGATCGCGAAGAACACCTTCAAGGGCAACGGGTCATACGGCAACGCGACGAACGGCGACATCGGCAACCTCAGCGATCAGCACGACCCCGGTAACTGCTTCCACGACAACGCCAACCCGGCCGGGCTGACGACATCACCAGCCGATCTGCAAACCACGGCCGGCACGTGCGGAAAAGCTGGCGCCGGTGCCGGCCTCACGAGCGATCTGTCGGCACAAGTCATCTGTGCAACCGAGGCCTTCGGAAAATGTAACTCGACTCCGGGCATGAGCTACCCACGCGTCACGAAGCTGGAGCTGCCTTCGCTGAAGCCGCAAGTGACGATGCCAGATCCGTGCGCTGGCGTGCCGACCAACCCATGGTGCAAGGCCAAGTAGCCACACGGCC
>JAYTWP010000011.1:0-1549 GCA_043743395.1 Actinomycetota bacterium
TCGTGCGAAGGGTGTTCCGATCAGGCGACGATGGTGCCTTGGTGAAACATAAGCAGCCAACGATGGCCGTCAAGCACCCAGATCGAGTTTCGCAGAGCCACTCGTCCGCCAGAACTCGTTTGATATGTCACGAGTACCACGTCGTTGGCGATTCGGCGACCCACCATGTCGGACTCGGTGATGGTGAGCGATGTGTCGGCTCCGGCAAGTTCGTCGATTGCTTCCTGT
Source organism: Actinomycetota bacterium (assembly GCA_043743395.1). GTDB lineage: Bacteria > Actinomycetota > Acidimicrobiia > Acidimicrobiales > Ilumatobacteraceae > WLMZ01. The sequence goes on from JAYTWP010000011.1 coordinate 229, forward strand.
CGGCTCCACTGCCGACCCGACGCACCAATTTCCATAAAGTCGTGATGCAGCAGGTCGTTCACGAACTCGCGGTTCGAGCGGCTGCCCAGATCGAGGAGTTGGCGCTCCTCGGTGCAGCATTTCGCGATCGCGTCCATTGGCATCGACGAATTCTTGCATCATGGCTCGATTGAGCTTGCACGTTTCGATACACCATTGTGATCGGTTCCTTGGAGTGTGAGTATTACCACCGTGACTGCAACGTGCTTCTCAGTTGGTTCGTCGACACTGACACGGGTGCCGTACGCGGAGGTGTTGGTTGATCCTCCCACGGTCAGCCTGACCGCAGCGCAGGTTGCCAAGATCAGCTGGGCCGCGCCCGTGTGGACCCTCGACACACAGGTTCGCGTCGCCGCCGCGGTTTGGGTGATCGAGTCAGCAGGGCGTCGTATTGTCGTCGACCCGGCGCAGGCCGCAGATGGCATTTTGCGCGAGGGGCCTGATGCAGAGGTGCATCAGCAGGCCGTCTCGGAGTTGCTGTCTGCCGCAGGGTTCCCGCGGGAATCCATCGATGTAGTGATTGCCTCTCACCTCGATGGGATCGGCATGATCGCGTGGGTGTCCAACGGAGGTTGGAGCCCGTTCTTCCCCAACGCACAGGTGTTGATCTCGAGTCGCGAGTACGCAGCGATCACCGAGAGCAGTGATGACAAAGCGCCGGGTTCAGCCGCGCTCGTGGTTTTGCACGGTCAGGGCGCGGTGACTGAGGTCAATGATGTGCACGTCGTCACGAATGAAGTCACGATCCGTTGGACCGGTGGTCATTCACCGGGTCACCAGATTGTCGAGGTTTCATCGCGTGGTGAACACGTCGTGATGCTCGGCCACCTTGCGTTGAGTCCGCTTCATTTCGCCATCGATGAGTGCACAGGGCACGTCGATAACGTGACGGCGGCAACCAAGCTTCGAGAGCTCAGAGACAGTCGACGAACGATGATCGGCCCACTCTGGCCCGCACCAGGGGCCGCGCGATGGACCGGGACAGAGATGGCGCCGTTCCCGCCCGTTGCGTAGCCGGTTCTGGCCGACGACATACCGGTGGCAGCCGACGCCGTCATTATCACCTAAATGGAATGCATCGAGGAGAGCGGCAAGCGCACTATCGGCGTGGGCGGTGCGACGAGCGGAGATGCGTTAGCGTCACCACATCGCCGGATATTCCGGCGTGGTTTTGAAGGGATCAGCCCATGCGGTGCGAGCAGTCCTTGATGTTGACCCGCGCATTAGGCGTCTCGCTGTCGCTGGCCGCGATGGTGGCGCTGGGCGCTTGCTCGTCGTCATC
>JAYTWP010000012.1:0-6978 GCA_043743395.1 Actinomycetota bacterium
TCGGCCGGGTCAAGTTCTAGGTTGAGCGCCCCCTTCGATGGAGAACGGCGCTTGATCTCGCTGATCACCGCAAGCTCACCGCTGGCGACCGCGCGACGCAACGACGCCGCGAATGGACGCGCGGGTTCACACTGCTTGGCTTCTGCGACGAGAGCCGCGAGCGGACGCGTGTCGAGGGCAGCAAGCTCGCGGTGGCGGACAAGAATTCGATCGAGGTACGTGGCCATGTTGGACCGTGACGCTATCTGGCGGGCATTGGTCTACTTCGCTGACGGCCTCGAAGCCAGCGAGCTAGAAGCCCTTACCGCGAATTGGTGTTGCAAAGGTCAGCACTGGTCGGCCGGCGAGGAACGGCCTGATCGCTGGACCAAGCGCCTTGAAGGACTCGGTTCCGGAATGCTCGCCGAGTGCCTCTTGGCTCTCGTACATCTCGTACATCCAGAGAACATCGGCTTCGACGCCGTCCTCGTGAAGGATGTAGTAGCGGGTGCCTGCCTCGTGGCCCGCGGCATCGACCGCGGCATGCATGGCGGCTGCGAGTTCGGCGCGCTGGCCGGGCAGAGCCGAAATTTTGGCGATAACAGCTACCTGTGACATTGACGGCCTCCGTAAGCGCACGACAGATCTCGTGCTGATGCAAACCTGACCGTACACACCTAATACGCCAATTCTCTCGATCGAGGTGCAACGATGTGCGAATGGCCAATGGACAGACGCTCATCGTCATCGAAGACGATCCCAACATTGCCGATCTGCTCGACACCTACCTGCGTAGTGCCGGGTTTCGCGTGCTACTCGCCTCCGGTGGCGAGCGCGGACTCGAGTTGATCCGCCAACAGTCCCCTGCGCTCGCCATCCTCGATATCGGTCTGCCCGACATCGACGGCTTCGAGGTATGCCGACGAATCCGGTCGGTCAGCCAGATGCCAGTGCTGTTTCTTACGGCGCGCGACGGAGAGATAGATCGAGTGCTCGGACTTGAACTCGGCGCAGACGATTACGTCACAAAGCCGTTTTCACCGCGCGAGATCGTGGCGAGAGTCAAGGCAATCCTGCGCCGTGGCCAACCCTTTTCTTCCGACGATGCCACCGTCGTGAACGTGGGCGATGACTTCCAGATCGATCTCGCCCGACGCGAAGTTCGGGCCAAGGGACAACCGGTTGCACTTGCAACTCGCGAGTTCGATCTGATCGCGTACCTGGCAACCAACCAAGGCATCGCGCTCTCGCGTCAGCAACTCCTCGATGGCGTCTGGGGAGCGGATTGGTACGGCGATGATCGTACGGTCGACGTGCATGTGCGACAGCTGCGCAAGAAACTCGGTGATGAGTTGCCTCTCGCCACGGTGTGGGGAATCGGCTATCGGCTGGGCTAACACTTTCATCACATGACCCGGACAGACTGCGTCCAACTATGATCCGCCGGCTCACCATCGTGATCGTGTCGGTCGTGCTCGCCACGTTGCTCGTCGGCGGCGTCGGCACCATAGTCGTCGGCAATCTTCGGGCTCGGCAAACAACCGAAGTCGATCTGCGCCGACAAGCCGAGACAGTTGCCGCGAACCTCAACCAAGTGCTCGACAACGACACGGCCAACGCCACCCCCCAAGCAGTGCGCCGACGCCTTCGGCTCTTCAACGCGTTCCGGTCAGTGCTTCGGCTCGATGGACTCTCGATTCTTACGTTGCAGCAGAACGACGCATTCTCCGGCGACGCGTTACCGGCAGGGCTCTCCGCCAACGACTTGTCCATTGACGAGCTGCGCCAACTGAGGGTCGTGTCCGGCGTGAACGGCAACCTCGTCTTCGCTGCAGCTCCGGCTCGATTGCCCACAGGTGCACTGGTTGTGGTGCTGTTGACGCGCAAAGCCAACTCCGGGCTTTCGGCTTCACTGCGCACCTTCATGCTCGCCGCGCTCGCAACGCTGGCTCTCGGTGTCGGGGCCGCGATCATCCTTGGTCGCCGACTCACGCGACCCATCCGCGACGCGAGTGAAGCGACCAACAACATCGCACGGGGAGAACTCTCGACGCGACTCCCCGAGCCGAGCGCGCGTCACACGGACGAACTGTCGCAGCTCGCGCGCTCGGTGAATGCAATGGCCACTGAGCTCGAGCGGGCGCGCGTGCTCGAACAGCAGTTTCTTTTGTCGGTGTCACACGATCTGCGCACTCCGCTCACATCAATCCGCGGGTATGCCGAGGCGATCAGCGACGGTGCCGGCGACCCACAGCGCGCTGCGATGGTCATCCAGAGCGAAGCGCGCCGACTCGAGCGACTCGTGGCCGACCTCCTTGACCTCGCCAAGCTGCGCGCACACGGCTTTTCACTACGTACCGAACACGTCGACATCGTCGCTCTTGCAACGGTATCGATCGAGGGATTCGCGCCTGACGCCACCGAGCGAAAGCTCAACATCAACCATGTCGGAGGTGGCCAATTGTTGGTTTCAGCGGACCACGATCGTTTGGCCCAAGTCGTCGCGAACCTGCTCGAGAACGCACTCAAATACGCGGCGACAACGGTGACGGTCACAACAGCACAGGACGGCACGTGGGCCGTATTGGCAGTGGACGACGACGGACCTGGTATCTCACCTACCGACCTCGGCCATGTGTTCGATCGTCTCTACGTCGCGCGTCACGCACCCGTGCGCAAGGAGAACTCCAGCGGGCTGGGTTTAGCCATCGTGAAGGAATTGATCGAAAGAATGGGTGGCGGCGTGATGGTGGCCCAATCCCCTGCAGGCGGCGCGCGTTTTGTCCTACGACTGCCGCAGGTGACCGGGCCGACAAGCGCCTGAGCCGCGCTGCGCAGGCGCCGGTCAGAAACCGAGGCGGGTGCTGATCTCTCCGAGCAACGAGGCGATCGGCACGCGCACCTGCTCGGTGGTATCTCGATCGCGAATGGTGACCGCATCGTCCTCGAGCGAATCGAAATCGACCGTGACACAGAGCGGTGTGCCCACTTCGTCTTGGCGGCGGTAGCGGCGCCCGATCGACTGAGTGTCGTCGTAGTCGACCATGTACTGACCGCTGAGGGCCCGAAATACTTGTCGCGCCAGCGGTGACAACGTGTCCTTCTTGGACAGCGGCAGAACGGCAACCTTGTACGGCGCGAGACGTGGATGCAAATGCAAGATGGTTCGCGCCTCGCCCCCGACTTCGTCTTCGTCGTACGCGGCAAGCAAGAAGGCCGCCATGGTTCGGGTGGCACCCGCGGCAGGCTCGATCACGAAGGGCACGTAGCGCTCGTTTGTGGCCTGATCGAAGTAGTCGAGTTTTTGACCGCTGTGCTGGGCGTGCTGTTTGAGGTCGTAATCGGTGCGTTGGGCGACGCCTTCGAGCTCACCCCAGCCCCACGGAAACTTGAACTCGATGTCACTGGTTCCGGCGGAATAGTGGCTGAGTTCATCCGCATCGTGTGCGCGAACGCGCAGCAGGTCGGCCGGGATACCGAGGTCGAGATACCAGTTCAGGCGCTGGGCGCACCAGTAGTCGTACCATTTGGGGCCATCTGCCGGTGGGACGAAAAATTCCATCTCCATCTGCTCGAACTCGCGAGTCCGAAAGATGAAGTTGCCAGGCGTGATCTCGTTACGGAAGCTCTTGCCGACCTGCGCGATTCCGAATGGCGGCTTCTTGCGGCTGGTCTGTAAGACGTTGGCGAAGTTCAAGAACATGCCCTGCGCCGTCTCCGGCCGCAGAAAGACATCGGCACCGGCGCCCTCGATGGGACCCGCCTGCGTCTTGAACATGAGATTGAACGCCCGGGCTTCGGTGAATGATCCGGTCGCACTGCAATTGGGGCAGGTGTTGGGGTCTTCGAGGTGATCTTCCCTGAAGCGCTGCTTGCACTTGGTGCAATCGACGAGTGGGTCACTGAAGTTGGCCAAGTGACCGCTGGCCTCCCACACCTGGGGCGGCGACAACACCGACGCGTCGATCAGAACAATGTCGTCACGTTCCTGCACCATGCTGCGCAGCCACGCATCTTTGACGTTGCGCAACATCAATGATCCGAGCGGGCCGTAGTCGTAGCTCGAGCGAAAACCGCCGTAGATCTCGGCGGATGGATACACGAATCCGCGGCGCTTGCAGAGGTTGACGATTTGGTCGAGCTCGGTTGCGGGCATAGGCCACAAGGCTATGGGTGAGGCGGCACGAGACACGAATGCTTTCCGAAAAGCCGCAAGATCTCGGGCACTCCCTGCAACGGTACGGGAGCAGGTCAGTGGCGTTCGAACACTGCGACCGAGCGCAGTTTGCGCTCGATGTGATGTTCCACCGCGCGGGTCGCGTGAGCGTTCACTTCATGCGAAGCCTGAGTCGTGGGTGCGGCAAGTGCTGCGTTGAGCTGTCCGCCGAGGATCATTCGCATCAGCTCGAGCGCTTGGGGACTGATGGGTGCACCCGAACGACAATTGCGACAGAGCACACCACCGTGGTTCATGTCGAAGGCCACCAAGAGTTGCGTCTCGCCGCAGCGAACACACACATCGAGTTCAGGACGCACGCCTTCGAGCGCAAGGAGTTTCCAGAAGAACGCCGGTACGACGAGCGGAGAGTCGCTGACAGCGATGGTGCGCAGCACCCCGACCAGCATCCGGTATAACGCCGGATTGGGTTCGCGCTCCATCGCCATCTGGTCCACTGCTTCGAGCACTGCCATGCCACGCGTCATATGGTCGAGGTCGACAACGAGCGGAGCCAAGGACTCGACCGTGTCGACCTGATTCACGATGTCGAGGTCTCGGCCTTCGTGCAGGAGTAAATGGATATGACTCATCGGCTCAAGGCGACCGCCAAACTTCGATTTGGTCTTGCGGACACCCTTGGCAACGGCACGCACCTTGCCGTGTTCCTCGGTCAGTAACACGATGATGCGGTCGGATTCCGCCAACTTGTACGTGCGTAAGACCACGCCGGTGGCCCGGTAGAGCCGACTCATTCAATGCCGCCAAAGCGACGGTGTCGGCGCGCATATTCATTGATCGCGAGTTCGACATGCGCTCCAGACAAGTGATCCCAGTCGGCGTCGATGAAGACAAGTTCGCAATATGAGAGTTCCCACACAAGCGACGGGGGGAGCTGTGTGGAGGGGCCAAGCACGACCGTGAGATCAGGTTCGCAGGGCGCCGGTTCCATGAGGACGGCTGCCAGCGCGGCCTCGTCGACAACCGTGGCCGCCTGCTCACGAAGCTGATCAACGGCTCTCAAAAACCGCTCGCGCCCATCGGGCGAAGGGTCGACAATGACGGTGCAACCCTCGTGTTCTTCGACGAGACGTTGCGTGGCGGCCGTGTGGGTGGCACTGCCGGCCGCATATGGACGCACGGTGAGCCATGTCGCGCCTGCATGAGCGGCGATTTTCGCAAGATCATGGCGACGTTCGATCCAGCGCGCGCGACCTAACGCGTCCCATTCAGCAAGGGTGCCACCGACCACGAGCACATGGCGAAGGGTCGACGGATCGGACGCACCTTGGTCCTGTTTCGCCGATCGCTTCGTCGCCACGCCGTGATTCTCTCACGAAGCGGACCCACCCAACCCGCATGTCGGTTCGAAACGCGGCCTGTGCAGGTTGAGCGCGCACTGTTGCGGGCGGCCAACATCACTAACGTGGCTTTACCGTGTCGCCCACTACCGAGCCGTCGAACTCAATGTCGCCACAACGCCGCCCAGGTCCGCACGTGGCATGCATCATGGACGGCAACGGCCGATGGGCCAAAGCTCGTGGGTTGCCTCGTACTGCTGGACACACCGAGGGCGAAGAGAATCTCGCCGCCGTCGTTCGCGCCGCCGTCAAACGCGATGTCGGCTGGCTGACCGCGTTTGGTTTCAGCACGGAGAACTGGGTCCGACCGCGAGCCGAGGTGCGCCACATTCTCGGCCTGCACGAGAAACTCTTCGGACGAGTTGCCGAACTCAATGACCTCAACGTGCGCATCCAGTGGATCGGCCGCCCGTTCAGCTCGCCCGATGCGCGTACACCGCGATACGTACAGCGGGCCATCCGCAAGGCAATCGCCGCCACGGCAACCAACACGGGCATGACCCTCACGATCGCGTTCGACTACGGCAGTCGAGCCGAACTCGCGCGCGCCGCGCAGCGGATCATCGACGACGACACCCCGGCCACCAGTACGGCGCTCCAGGAGCGCCTCTACCTCCCCGGCCTACCCAGCGTCGACGTCCTCGTGCGCACCTCGGGCGAGATGCGCATTTCCAACTTCTTGTTGTGGCAGATCGCTGGCTGCAAGGTGCATTTCACCGACAAGGCGTGGCCCGATTTCGATGCTTACGAACTTGATGTCGCCTTGTCGCTCCTGCGCGACTAAGCGCCTGTAGGGTCGTTCGCTGTGTCTGACGAAGCCGTACGCGCCGCACTTGCCGCGGTCACCAGCGCTCTTCCGGCAGCCGAGGACCGCGCCGGCCAACGCGAGATGGCGATCGCGGTCGACCATGCACTTGCCAGCGGCAAGCATCTCGTGGTCGCCGCTGGCACCGGCACCGGCAAGACCATGGGCTACCTGGTGCCGAGCGTGCTCGCCGGAAAGCGGGTGATGGTTGCGACCGCCACCAAGGCGCTGCAGGACCAGCTCGCGAGCAAGGACCTCCCCTTTCTTGCCGAGCACCTTGGCGTGCCGTTCGACTGGGCAATCCTCAAGGGTCGAAGCAATTACATCTGCTTGCAACGAGTGCGCGAAGTGCAGTCAACTGACACCGGGCAGCTGGAAATGGAAGAGCTCGCACCCGTCGTCAAGCTCGAGGTCAAACGGCTCAGCGAATGGTCCGGCACGACCCGCACGGGCGACATCGCCGAGCTCGATTGGATGCCGAGCGACCGCGCATGGCAGTCCGTGTCGGTCAGCAGCGACGAATGTCCGGGGGCCACACGGTGTCCGTTGGGCCAGCCGTGTTTTGCCGAGGGCGCTCGCCAACGCGCGGCTCAAGCGGATGTCATCGTGGTCAACAC
>JAYTWP010000013.1:0-2657 GCA_043743395.1 Actinomycetota bacterium
AAGGTGCCGCACCTACGGCGCAACATCGGCAACATCTTTCAGGACTACAAACTCTTGCTCAACAAGACGGTCCACGAGAATGTTGCATTTGCACTCGAGGTCATCGGACGGCCCAAGCACGTCATCCGTCAGCAGGTTCCGGCCGTGCTCGATCTGGTCGGACTCACCGGAAAACAAGATCGCTTTCCGCATCAACTCTCCGGCGGTGAACAACAGCGTGTGTCGATCGCCCGCGCGTTCGTCAATCGTCCGCTGATCCTGCTCGCCGACGAGCCCACCGGAAACCTCGACCCGGCAACCGGTGAGGGCATCATGCGTCTGCTCGACCGCATCAACAAAACGGGCACAACGGTGGTGATGGCCACGCACGATCAGCGCATTGTGAACATGATGCGCAAACGTGTCATCCAAATGGACCGCGGCATCATCGTGCGTGACCAGGCCCGTGGAGTGTACGAATAATGTGGTCCCGCCTCGCCTACACGTTCCGCGAGACCGGTGCCAGTCTGCGCCGCAATATCACTCTCACAGTAGCGGCCATCCTCACGTCGGCCGTGTCGTTGTTCCTCGTTGGCGGCACGTTTCTTGTGCAGCGCGGCTTCGACAACCTGCTCTCCAAGTGGGCAGGTGGGGTGCAGATGATCGTGTACGTGAGTCCAACGGCCAGCCCCGAACAAGTTGCCAGTATCAAGGCTGCGCTTGAGTCGAGCCCGACGGTGGTCGATGTGGGCAAACTCGAGTACCTCAACTTCACGCAGTCTTTGGCCGAGGCAAAGCGGCTGTTGGCGGCGGACCCCACCACGTTCCGTCTGCTGACTGAAGCCAACCTTCCCACCGAGTTCAAGGTCGTGCCAAAGGCTGGCCAACTCAACGTGCTGGTCGAACTCGCAAATGGTTTCGCCGAGGTGCCGAAGGTGCAAAAGGTGGTGCTTGCGCGCGATCAGGTCGAGCAGATCAGCAAGCTGCGTGACTTTGTGCAAACCGTCACCGTTGGTCTGTCAGTGTTGCTGTTGATTGGCGCGCTGATCCTGATTTGGACGACTATCCGTACGGCGATGTTTGCACGCCGACGCGAGATCGAGGTGATGAAGTTGGTCGGCGCCACCAACTGGTTCATCCGAATACCGTTCATGCTCGAGGGACTCATTCAGGGTCTCATCGGAGCACTGATGTCGTGCGGGTTCCTGTTGTTCTTCAACAGGCTCTGGACCAATGGTGTCGTCAAGCTGAAGGGCGACAACGGCTTCATCGCGCTCGTGGTGAGTGACAGCTTCTTGAACTTGGTGATGCTGTTGGTGTTGCTGTTCGGCATGATCGCCGGTGCGATCGCATCGGGTGTTGCCGCAAGTCGATTCCTCGACGTCTGACCCTCGTCAGTCCCGGCGGCTCGGCTCGGCACCACACGCGTGCTCTAGGTTCTTGGCCATGTACACCGAGATCCTTTACGACGTTGCCGAGCATATCGCGACCATTACGTTGAACCGGCCGGACAAGCTGAATGCCTTCACGAACACGATGATGCACGAGATCATCGACGCGTTCGACCAAATCGACGCCGACGATGACGTGCGCGCAGTCATCGTCACGGGTGCCGGCAGAGGCTTTTGCGCAGGTGCCGATCTCTCTGGTGGGGGAGCCACGTTCTCGGCCGGTGGCAGCGATGTGCAAACCGACATCGGTGTTCCTCGCGATGGTGGAGGCCTCGTGTCGTTGCGGATCTTTGAGTGCACCAAGCCAGTGATCGGAGCGATCAACGGGGCCGCGGTAGGTGTCGGGGTGACGATGACCCTGCCGATGGATATTCGTATTGCGTCCGACGCAGCCAGGTTCGGCTTTGTGTTCGCGCGGCGCGGCATCGTCCCCGAGGCCTGTTCGTCTTGGTTTTTGCCTCGCGTCGTCGGGATCAGTCAAGCCGCAGAGTGGGTCTATACCGGCCGGGTGTTCGGTGCGCATGAGGCCCATGCGGCTCGACTCGTGCGCAGCGTGCACCCTGGCGACGAACTATTGGCGATAGCGCGGGCGCTCGCTTCGGAGATTGCTGACAACACCGCGCCGGTGTCCGTTGCGCTCTCGCGACAGATGCTGTGGCGCATGCTCGGCGCATCGCACCCAATGGACGCCCACCGAGTGGATTCGCGGGGAATCAAAGAGCGCGGCAAAAGCGCTGACAGCCGAGAGGGCGTGGTCAGCTTTCTGGAGAAGCGCGCCGCCGTGTTTCCCGACCTGGTCAGCAGTGGGATTCCGGAGATCTTCCCGGGTTGGACGGATCCGACGTTTTCTTGAGCCTGCGTCTGCGCGGATTGTGACGGAGATCACAAGCGCGCGGGGAACAAACAGAGGGCACGATTCGGTTATCGCCTCTACAGAACACGAGACTGATCCCCATAGCTGTTACAGATAGCAGTACTTGTCTCGAGGAGAGACCCCCATGAGCACCATGTTGAGCGAGCGAATTGAAACCGGCGACGTCATCGAAGTCCAACGCGAAGGAAAATTGATTTCGGCGATGGTGCTCTTGGCAACCGACGACGCAATCATCCTCGACGCCTGTGACGACTCCACCCCCTTTGTCGTGCGGCGTCACGACCTCCTCGATTACCGGCTGTTTCGCCCCGAAGCCGCCTGAGCAATCACGATCTGGTGATGACTGACCACCA
>JAYTWP010000014.1:0-2891 GCA_043743395.1 Actinomycetota bacterium
CACACCAGAACACGCTCGCCGACCTCGACGAGCAACGACGCGGCCATTGCAGAAGTGAGTACGTCGCCGACAGCCGGAATTCCGATCTGTGCGAGCGCGCCCTCTTGCTCGTGCACTCGCGACGCAGAGTTGTTGGTGACGAACAAGACTCGGTGACCAGCCTCGCGAAGACGGGAAACGGCTTCCGTCGAACCAGCGATTGGTTGATGGGCGAGCCAGACCACGCCATCGAGGTCGCAGAGCACGGGAAACCGACCAGCCTTTATCGTGTTCATGGCTAGGAAGTCTCGCAGCTGAGATGGCAACCTGTAGAGGTGCCCCGCTTCGAACCATTCAGTGCTGTGCGATACTCCGTCAACGAGTCACTCGACCTCGTTGCTGCTCCCCCATACGACGTCATTTCTGATCGCGATGTCAAAGACCTACTCCGTCTCGATCGACACAACATCGTCGCGATCGATGTGCCACGAGATTCCGATGGCGACGACCGTTACCAGCGCGCGGCGCAGCGAATGAATGAATGGATCGCCGAGGGTGTGCTTGCCGTCGATCCTGAGCCGAGCTTCACGCTCTATCGGATGCAGTTCACCGACGAGTCCGGCGCTGAGCGCGAAACCGTGGGCGTCATGGGTGCGCTCGAGGTCGTCGATGAAGGTGCTGGCGGAGTGCTGCCCCACGAGCAGACAACCCCGAAGGCCAAAACGGATCGGCTCGACCTCACCCGCGCGACGCAAGCCAATCTCTCTCCCGTATGGGGTCTCTCGCTCGCCGAGGGACTCACCGAGCTTCTGTCGGCGCCGGGAACCCCCATCGGACAGTGCCTCGATGAGAACGGTGTCGCGCATATCGTCGAGCGCGTCACGGAACCGGCTCGCGTCTCTGCCATCTCGGCGGCCGTGTCTGCGCATCCGGTGGTGATCGCCGATGGCCATCATCGCTACGCGATTAGTCGCACGTATCGCGACGAGCAGCGCGCCGCGACTGGTCGCACCGACTTGCCTTCCGAACTGACATTTGCCTATGTCGGCGAACTCGTCGAGGAGCAACTCAGCGTTGCCGCGATACATCGCCTCATCAGCGGCGTTCCCGATTGGGCGCTCTTGCAGAGCTTCTCACCGCTGTTCGAGCTGACACCGGCCGGCCTCGTCGGCCCCGCACACGCGCGAGAAGTCATCGAACGGGGCGCGATGTGCTTCGTCCACGCCGACGGCAATGGCACATACATGGTGCCCCGACCCGAAGCCTTCGAGGGCGTTCGCGATCTCGACAGCGCCCGACTCGAGCACGCACTCGCGCGTGTCCCAACGTTCGAACTCAGCTATCAACACGGCGTGAGCAACATCGTTGCCGCGGTGACCTCAGGCCAAGCAACCGCAGGCGTTCTCTTGCGCCCTGTCAGTGTGGGCGAGATTCGCCGTACCGCCGACGAGGGCTTGCTCATGCCTCCGAAGAGCACCTTCTTCACTCCAAAGTTGCGCACCGGGCTCGTCATTCGCCAACTGAACGTCGTCTAACAGGGTGCGCCCCGGGCGTCCGCCGACAACATGTCGACGCGATTGTCTCCGCGCGATTGTCTCCGCGCGATTGCCTCCACCCAATTGGCTCTACGCGATCGTGACAGTCGGGTCCAGATACACGTCTTGGATCGCGTTCAGTAATTGCACGCCTTCGGCCATTGGCCGCTGGAACGCCTTGCGGCCTGAAATCAAGCCCTGACCGCCCCCACGCTTGTTGATGACGGCAGTGCGCACTGCCGCGGCGAGGTCGCCTGCTCCCTTGCTCTCTCCACCGCTGTTGATGAGTCCGATACGGCCCATGTAACAGTTGGCAACCTGCCAACGCGTGAGGTCGATGGGGTGGTCGGTCGTGAGCTTGTCGTACACAAGCGGGCTGGTCTTGCCGTAGCCAGACAGAGCGTTGTAGCCACCGTTGTTCTCGGGCAGCTTCTGCTTGATGATGTCGGCCTCGATGGTGACGCCGATGTGGTTGGCCTGCCCGGTGAGATCGGCAGAAGCAGAATAATCGACGCCATCTTTCTTGAAGCCGTTGTTGCGCAGGTAACACCACAGCACCGTGAACATGCCGAGATCGTGCGCTTGCTTGAACGCTTTGGCGACTTCTTGAATCTGGCGGGTCGACTGTTCAGAGCCGAAGTAAATCGTTGCGCCCACACCGCTCGCGCCGAGGTCGTATGCCTGTTGCACCGTGCCGAACATGATCTGGTCAAACGCGTTCGGATACGTGAGGAGTTCGTTGTGGTTGATCTTCACGATGAAAGGAATGCGATGCGCGTAGCGCCGGCTCACCGACCCGAGCACGCCGAAGGTGGTCGCAACTGCGTTGCATCCACCGTTGATTGCTAGTTCGACGATATTGGCCGGATCCATGTACATGGGGTTGGGCGCAAACGAGGCCGCCGCCGAATGCTCGATGCCCTGATCAACTGGCAGGATCGACACGTACCCAGAACCACCGAGGCGACCGTGATTGTACAAAGAGCCGAGGTTACGAAGCACTTGCGGTGAGCGATCGGTCGGCACCATCATCCGATCGATGAAGTCCGACCCAGGCGCATGAATTTGCTCCTTGGTAATGCCTGAGCAAGTGTGGCTCAACAATGACTCGGCATCGTCGCCGAGCAGTGCGTGCAGATCCACGGTACGGTCTCCTGATTGTCGTCAACACGCGACCGCCGTGGTCACGCTCTACGGCGAGCGTAGCCCGTCGAGCAGCTCGGCACCCATGGCGCCCGCTATCCACTTTCGTTGTGCCGTGAGTGATCGTTTGTCGTTCACTCGACCAAGATGCTCGACGACCACCTCGGTGCGGCTCTGTGTGCTGCCGCCAGAACGAAAGAAGCGCCGGCGAACGCAACCGACCAAACAGATCTC
>JAYTWP010000015.1:0-2892 GCA_043743395.1 Actinomycetota bacterium
TCGATACCGTCGTAGCGCAGTGCGTGGATGAAGGAATAGAGCGTGCCATCGGGGTTACGGCCGCGGTACAGCGTGAGCAACAGCTTTCGGCTCGACACCATCACCTGGGCTCGACTGATACCAGCCATCGACTCATCGGCCGCCTGGACCTTTTCGCGCAAGTCCGACGGAATGTAGAGCGTGCTTGAGCCAGTGTCGAGCACTCGTACGCGGTATACCGCTGGATGATCGGCGGGCAGGTATTCGAGCATGAATACGCTGGACGGGACACCACCGTATGGCGGCCCGACCATCTCTGGAAGGACGTTGCCGGGGAGGGTGGCGTGGTAGACCACGTTGCCCGGCTGATCGGCTGCCGCGGGTTTTCTTGCGATCACGACGTCTGTCGACGACCGACCACCCGCGATGTCGTCGCCAACTGGCGCAGACGCGGGAGAGACCATCGTGGCCCACTCACCTGTTTCGTCGATCGATGCAAGTTCGACCGTTCCCTTCACTGTCGCCGATCCGAGGAACTTGCCGGTGGCGATGTCTATCCATTTCACCAACGTGGCATCCGGTGACGACGGCGCGCTGGACACGAGGGTGTGTCCGTCGACTGCGAGTCGCGCGTGGGCGAACGTGCCGGTGTCTGCCCCATCGCGCACGACGGTGACGGCGCCATCGGCTGATGTGATGGCAAGGGTCGGTACGAGCGATGGCGTTGATGCGACGCTCGAAGGGGTCGCTGTTGTGGCTACGGTCGCACCATCAGTCGTCGCTGACAGACTGGCCGATGCTGTACTGCACGCGGAGAGGGCGAGTGATCCGACGAGGAGAAGTGAACGGTTCATACATGGCAGGACACCGCTCGTGCGATGCTGGTTCGCGGTCAGGACATCCTGATCGTGTTCGCGATACGTAGTGCGGTGGCCCTGTCGATACGAGCTTCGAGTCGGTAGGTCACTCCGTTCACTTCCCAGAGCAGTGTGTTCGTCGCCAGTCGAAGCGTGTCGATGGTGAACTGGCCGTCGGGTGTGCTGTACCCGTAGCTGTGTGGAGCGCCAGACAGCCAGTAACCGGTCGTGCCGTAGATCTGTACGGTCTCAACTGTTGTGCCTGGCTCGACCACCTTCTGGAAGATACCAGCCTCCACGTTGGCCTTGAACACTGACACCAGTGCGCCGACGCCAGGGATAGGCGATGCGGGCAGCAGCGCGCTGGGGGCGTAGACCAGTGTGATCTGTCCAGCGGCCGGGGGATGGGTGACGGACACCTCTTGCGGCGGCCCGAGCAAGCTTGGCACCGGGGCTGGTAATCCGACCTCGCGCTCGGCCGCGCTGAGGTCGATGCCCGCAGGTGGCGTCGTCGTGGGGAACGTGGCGGGTGTCGTGATGGTCGACCCAGTGCTCGGTGGTACCACGATGCGTGTGTTCGACAGACCGAACCATCGAGCCAATGTGTGTCGCGTACCGGGCACGGCGACGACGCCAATCAGCGCGACCAGTGGCAGCAACGCCCAGCGCCACGGACTCGTAGACCTGTGGCGCGCGAAGACGATCGCACGATCTTGCACGATGGCAGCGACATCGACGTGACGATCGAGATCAAGTCGATGCGCAAGCGCTTCCAAACGTTCGACCAGATCAGTCACGAGCTTCTCCCAATGTGTCGCGCAGGCTGGCCATCGCGCGTGAGGTTCGCGATTTCACCGTTCCGGCCGGAATGCCTAACGCCGTTGCAGTCTCGGCTTCGCTGAGGCCGGCCGCGTAACGGAGCGCGACGACGACGCGTTCTCGTTCGTCGAGTTGGCCGAGAGCGCGCCACAGCGAAGCGGCGTCGGCTCCTGCGACCGCGTGGTCCTCGGGTGAGAGTGATGGCGCGTGGGCGAACGCGGCCAGACGATTCTCTCGACGGGCCCGACGCGAGGCCGACCTCATGCGGTTCTTCGCAGTGTTCGCCGTGATACGCATCAGCCAGGCACGGAAGGCGAGATCGTCTTCTAGTTTGGGTAGTCGTGTGTAGGCGACAAGGAACGCCTCTTGGGTCACGTCGAATGCCTCCGTGGTCGAGCCGCAGACGAACGCGGCGAGCCGTTGTGCCGAACGCTCATGGCGCCGAACGAGTTGCGCGAACGCGCTGTCGTCACCTCCGCGGGCGCGTCGAACGAGCCTCGCGTCGAGCGCGGCCTCATTCTCGTCGTTGTGATCGTTCATCTCGATGTTCAGCCTGACGTAACTTCAGACACCGGCCGCGCCAAGTCGGTTCGCGAACTAGCTGTACTCGGCCATCAGGTTGGCGCCGAGTCCTTGGGATGCAAATAGACAAACCAATAGGTGAGTCCCACCAACAGCGCCCCACCGACGATGTTGCCGAGCGTGACCGGAAGTAGATTGTGCTCCAGAAAGCGCGGCCAGGTGATCGAACGATATGTTTCGCTGGTCTTGGAAGTTGCCGTCCAGAACGCATCGCGGGCGAGCAGGCGCTGGAACATCGCGACTGGCACAAAGTAGAGATTCGCGATGCTGTGCTCGAAACCCGCGGCGACGAAGGCGGCTACGGGCGGGACCACTGCGATCACTTTGTCTGTCACCGACCGGGCGGAGAACGACAGCCAGACCGCGAGGCACACGAGTGTGTTGGCGAGGATGCCCGAGAAGAAAGCATCTTCGATCTTGAGATTCGTCTTAGAGCGCGCGCCGGTAGGTGTGTCCAAGGACAACCAAGCCCGAGCTGACCTATCGGAATGTGGCCCCCAGACTCTGCGTGAGCGAACAGGCGACACGTCAACCAAAACGCTCACGCAGAAGTACCGGGACCCGGGATCGTCGAAGGTGCACCGGGGTCGTCGGAGGGTCCCGGGGTCGTCCGAGGGGGCCCGGATCCGACTCGGCGCCTACCGGCGCGCGCTCT
>JAYTWP010000016.1:0-1883 GCA_043743395.1 Actinomycetota bacterium
CCCACCGTGCGTTCATCAATCAATTGTAGATACGCAGCAGCGGCCGTGGGGTTCTTCGTGATGACGCTTGCGAGGTTCGCGAAGATTGGTTCGAACTCATCCGAACGTTCGTCGAGTTCAATCTGGGCCAGCACGCTCGCCTGCCTGCCAAGGCGTTGCCACATCGTGCTGGCCACGTCGGCGAACTCGGGAGTTGTACCCGGCACGTAGGTGCACGAGTGCAATTGCAACAACACGCTGCCGTGCGCTGCATTGCGTACTTGGCCGGCGAGATCGAGATCGCCGAGAGGCAGGGCCTTGGCAAGATTTGCAACGTCGATGTCGGCGTTCAGCGCAGGCATGAACTTCTGCAGCACCGTGATCGCATCGAGCGGATCGGGTGGAGATGCCATTTCGTCGAGCGTGTGCCAATCACAGGCGGTCGTGAGGAGCTGGGCGAGATGCATCAGTTGGTAGGCCGTGAGCTTGACCAAGCTGATGGCTGCACGTTGATCGTCACTACCAGCAACGGGCAGGCCCGTTTCGGCGATGCGCGCCCACCTTGTGAGTAATGCGGCCGTACGTGCCAGCACGGCAAAAGGTCGCAAGGGTGCCTTGAGCGTGCGTGCCGCCACTTCGAGTTGGTGACGAAACTCGGACTGCGCGGCCTCGCTCAACTCTGCGAGCGGCCCGGCTGGAATCGACCGATGGAGCGGGCGCCACACCAGCTCACCGGCGGGATCGAGCAATAACGCGACGAGGCGCTCGACGTCGACCAACCGATCGGGAGTCGCGGGTGAAGGCGCGACGTCGGGCAACGAACCTGCTGACGCGGTCCAGGCGCGCCACGACTCGATCGCATCGAGATTATGGCGACGGAGGACCTCGACGTCGTCGAGGATGCTCTCGGACATAAACGCACCGACGACGCCACGAACGACGCCGAGCAGTCCCGGCGATGGACCTGCGCCCAGCACAGGTGCCGCTGTCGCCGCCGGCGAGAGTGAGTCCGGACTCGGCTGCAGGTACATCAGCCACCGATCGGTTGCGGTGCGTGACGGACTATTGGGAACACCGTTCAGAGCGCGAGCCACAGGGATGTTGTCCACAACACCGCCGTCGAGCAGGCGAACATCGTTCATCGCCGGCGAGGGCAAGAGCAACACACCCGGCATGTCGTCGGGAGTGAACACGACAGGTTCGAAGGCGGTGGGAAATGAGGCCGTGGTGCGAGCTGCCTTGGCGAGGTGGACATCTGCCCCAGCACCCACCAGATCGCTCACGGCGGGATCGGGCGCGAAGTGCCTGAAGTGGAACACAGCGCCAGAACGCTTCGCGCGATCGGGGCTGTATTCGTCGTCCTCGATGCTCACCGGCATTCCGCCGAGAACAGTTGCGCTGAGAAAGATGTCAAGCCGATGCTTCACATGGTCGGGGCGATCGCCCGAACCCGAATCGGCACCGATGAGTTCGGTCACCTTGTTGAGGATGTGCTGATAGAAAAACGCGCCGCCGAGCAGCGAACGTCGCTGTTGATCGGTGCCGACCTTTGACTCGAGCAGGTCACGCACGCCAGCAACACTCAGCCAGGTCTCGCGCATATCGCCGACTTCGGCGCCTCCGACCATCGCCGCGGCTGCGAGCACTGCGTTGAGACCGCCAGCGCTCGCCCCCGACATGACGTCGATCTCAACCGAGTTGTAGCCGCCAACGGCGAGCAACTTGTCGTAGAAGTGTGACTCCGCTGGCTCTGCGCGACGGAGATCATCGAGCTCGGCAACCGCGCCGCCGATCCATACGGCCAAGCTCACGCCACCGCGCATGCCGAGCGCCAAGCGCAAGGTTGAGCTGTGCGAACCCTCAGGCAGAGTCACGTGACAGAGTGTTTCATATGAGCGACCAGC
>JAYTWP010000017.1:0-6972 GCA_043743395.1 Actinomycetota bacterium
ATGTTGGGCAACGTGTTGCCGGCCACCTGGAGCTTCATGCTCGCAGCCCGCGCTCGCGGGCTCGGCACTGCTTGGACCACGGTGCATCTGATGATGGAACAACAAGTCGCCGACATCGTGGGCATCCCATTCGACACGGTGCAGCAGGTGTGCCTCAGCCCGCTTGCCTACACCGTCGGCACCGATTTCAAACCCGCAGCACGCCCCGCCCCCGACACCGTCATCCACTGGGATACATGGTGATTCCTGCTGAGCTGCGCGCACATGCCCTTGCAGCCAAGGGCTTCATGCCCGCTGATGAGGGCGATGCGCTGTACGAAGCAGCGGTTGCAGGTGCCACGCAGTGCCCGGGAGCACCGATGCTCGAGGTCGGTTCTTATTGCGGCCGGTCCACGGTGTGGTTGGGTGGAGCCGCCCGCGCCACCGGGACCGTCGTGTTCGCCGTCGACCATCATCGCGGCTCAGAAGAAAATCAGGCCGGATGGGAACATCACGACCCGACCGTGATCGACCGGCGCATCGGCCGGATGGACACGTTGCCCATCTTTCGTGCGGCCATCTACGACGCTGGCGTCGAGGACTTCGTGGTTGCCGTGGTGGGCCAATCACCGATCGTTGCGAGGTATTGGTCAACGCCATTGGCCTTCTTGTTCATCGATGGCGGGCACGGCGTCGAGCCCGCACGTGCCGATTATGAGGGGTGGACGCCGCATGTCGCGGTAGGTGGCACCTTGGCGATCCACGATGTCTTCCCGGACCCCGCCGCCGGTGGCCGCGCGCCGTATGAGCAGATCTTTGCGCCGGCACTGGCGACTGGCCAGTTCGAGTTGCAGTCCGCAACGGGTTCGTTGCGCGTGCTTCGCCGCGTGAGTGCGTGACCCAGCGTCAGTGACGCCTATACGAACTCCACGCCCTGAGCGAGTGGAAGATCGTTCGAGTAGTTGACCGTGTTGGTCGCCCGGCGCATGTATGCCTTCCAGGCGTCGCTGCCGCTCTCACGTCCGCCGCCGGTTGTCTTTTCCCCACCGAACGCACCGCCGATCTCTGCACCCGACGGACCGATGTTGACGTTGGCGATACCGCAGTCGCTGCCATCAGATGCGCAGAAGCGCTCGGCCTCGCGGACATCGGTTGTGAAGATGCTGCTCGCCAACCCCTGTGGCACCCCGTTCTGCAACGCGATGGCTTCGTCGAAATCGTCGTAACGCATCACGTACAACAGCGGTGCGAAGGTTTCGTCGGCGACGATGGGTGTCTGTGCCGGCATGGTCACGATGGCTGGGCGCGTGTACGCTGCGCTCGGAGCGTCGTCGGCCAACAACCGTTCGCCGCCCACCACGAGGCGTCCGCCGTCTGCGGTTGCCTTCGCGATTGCGGCACTCATCTTGTCGAAGGCGGACATCGTGATCAGTGGACCGACGAGCGTGGTGGACTCGAATGGATTGCCGACCGGCAACGAGGCGTATGCGCCGATGAGACGCTCGAGGAGTTCGTCGTGGCGGCTGCTGTGCACGATGACACGGCGCAGCGTCGTGCAGCGCTGACCCGCGGTACCCGCAGCCGAGAAGGTGATGCCGCGAACGGCAAGTTCGGCATCGGCCGACGGCGCGACGATCGCTGCGTTGTTGCCACCGAGTTCCAGAATTGCCCGTCCGAAACGTGAGGCCACAACGGGGGCAACGCGAGTGCCCATCGCGGTGGAGCCCGTTGCACTGATCAGCGCCATACCTGGATGGGCAACGAGCGCTGCGCCGACGTCGGCGCCGCCGAGGAGCACTTGACTGAGGTGCGCAGGAGCCCCAGCGCGAGCTGCGGCTTGCTCATAGAGAGCCTGCGACGCCAACGCCGTGAGCGGCGTGAGATCGCTCGGCTTCCAGATCACCGGATTGCCGCACACGAGCGCAAGGGTCGTGTTCCAGCTCCATACCGCGACGGGAAAGTTGAATGCGGAGATGACCCCGCACGGGCCGATCGGGTGCCAGGTCTCCATCAGGCGATGGCCTAGTCGTTCGGAGGCCATCGTGTGACCGCCCATCGTGCGACTGAGACCGACCGCAAAATCACAGATGTCGATCATCTCTTGGACTTCGCCGAGTGCTTCACTGCGGATCTTGCCGGCCTCGATGGAGACGAGCGAGGCCAGATCGCCGATGTGTTCGCGCAAGAGGTCGGCCAAATGGCGCACGACCTCTGCGCGGCGTGGTGCCGGCGTGGTGCGCCACACGGCGAACGCATTTGCTGCTCGTTCGACGGCAGCATCAACTGTGAGCTCTGCGCTGGACTGGGAGTGTGCACAATCAACGGCACCGAATTGCACGCCATTGATTGGTGACCTGGTGGCATGAGCGCCGGTGGCGAGAGACAGATTGGTGCCGCACGCGGCAAGTGCCGATTGCGCGAGCGAGAGCAGGAAGGCAGGTGTTGGCAGCGTTGTCACGCTATGGGTTTAGTCGGTCGGGGCTGCCGGTACAAACAATCTGCTGCCAGCCGATGCGCCACAGATGGCGTCGGCCGCGAGGATGACCGCTGCGCCGGTGTAGGCCGACCGCTCGCCAGCCGGGAACCGCTCGAGCGATGGGTACACGATGCCCGTGCTATACGCGCCGTCGTCGCATCGGTGGGCGCGGGTCCAGGTCAGTAGATCGGTTGCTGTCGCTACATCGCCGATCGCGGTGAACCCCAACGAAGCCTCGGCGGTCTCCGATGCCGTGATCCACGGTTCGTCGCTGACGCAACGAATGCCGCGGCCCTCCATTGCGAATATCTCCCAGCCGTCGTTGAGACGTGCCTTGGCGTCTTCGCCCGTCATTGCACCTGTGAGCACCGGGTAGTACCAGTCCATCGCCCAGCGTGTCTTGGGCTCGAACGCTGTGTCGGCCTGGGTGCTGATGACCGATCGCAGAACTTCGGCAGCGGTCCACCAGTCGGGACGAGGTTCGTTGATGAGGTCGGCGAGGCGCGCCGCGCACTGCAGCGAATGCATGATGCTGCTCGACCCCGTGAGGAGAGCGTAATCCCAAGGCCGATCATCGGGCTCGCAGGCCCACAAGATCGTGCCGTCATCACGGCGCATGCCGAGGACCCAATCAATAGCGCGCTCGACGGTGGGCCACAAATGATCGACGAATGCGCGGTCCCAGGTGCACAGCCAGTGGTGCCATACGCCAGCAGCGATGTAGGCGCACACATTGGTGTCGAGCTTGATGTCCTCGACGCTGCCGTCGGGCAGGTAGTAGTTGTTCCAACTGCCTTCGGGCCGCTGCATCTCAACGAGCCATTCGTAGGCACGTTCGGCGTTGATGTGCAGGCCCGCGACATCCAGAGCCATCGCCGTCTCGACGTGGTTCCACGGATCGCAGTGGCCGCCGACGAACCACGGGATCATCCCCGTCGGTAATTGCAGCGCCGCGATGGAATGCGCGGTGAGACAAACTTCTTCGGCGCTGAGCACACCGTCGATGTGCGGTAGGCGGCTCATGCCGAGTCCACCAGGCTGCATACGGGTTTGGTGCCGTAGATGGCGAGGCTTTTGCCAAGCACGGGACTCAGCACACGATCGGCGATGCGTGTGACCTTGGGTGCTTTGATGATGTCCCATTCGAGGAACTTCTTGTACGTGTTCACCGCGCTGCTGTCTTCGCGACGCGGCCCGACCGCGCACTTCAGCCACCAATACGGAGAATGCAGCGCATGAGCATGATGGCTCCCGGTGACGGTGAGACCGCACGCGCGCAGTTTCGCCTTCAGTTCAGTCTCGGTGTAGATGCGCACGTGACCACCGACCGATTTCGGCGCGTAATACTCGTCGCTGAGCATCCAGTTGATCTTCTCGGGAAACCAGGTGGGCACCGTTCCGGCGAAACGGCCACCGGGCTTGAGCACGCGCAGCATCTCGGTGATGGCGCCGACATCGTTTTGGATGTGCTCGAGTACCTCGCTTGTGATGACGATGTCAAAGGTGTCATCGGCGAACGGCAACGTGGTTCCATCGCCACGCAACACGCCCACGTAGTTCGACAGTGGGATCTCGCCAGCATCCACCATTGCGCCCAAGGTTGCTCGAGTACCGACCACTTCGTCGGCGGCGTAATCCAATGCAACAACACGGCCACCACGGCGGGCAACCTCGAAACAGTGCCGTCCAAAACCCGCGCCGACATCGAGGACGAGGTCCCCGGGCTTCATGCCCAGTTGGTCGAAGCGAATGGTGAGCACGCGTTCTACATCCGTCCGTTGGCGCGGAGTTTGGCGACATTGTGTGGCATTAACAGCACCTCGCGGTACTGATCGACGGTGAGCTTGGCGCAGTGGATCCAGCTCCAGCGTTCGACGACGCGTTGACGTCCCGCTGCACCGATGCGCTGGCGGAGTTCTGGGTGATCGAAGGCGAGGCGGATCTGCGCGGCCAACCCCTCGGCGTCGCCAGCCTTGCACTGGAACACCGTCTCGCCGTCTTTTCCAGTGACTTCAGGTAGCGCGCCACCGTCGGTGGCAACGAGCGGCGTGCCGGTACACATTGCTTCGATCGCAGGCAGGCTGAAACCTTCGTACAAGCTGGGCACAACAGCGAGCTCGGCCTCTGCGTACAGCTCGACGATTCGCTCGTCGCTCACGCCACTCACGAAGTTGATGTACGGGCGCAGCCCCAAACGATCGATGAGGTCGGAACTATGGCCCTCTCGCGGCTTGCCGACGATGGTGAGCGTGACATCGCGTTCTGTTCGGAGCTTGGCCATCGCCTCGAGCAGGTATGACAGACCTTTGAGCGCAACATCTGCCGACGCTGTTGTGATCAGCCGGCCAGGGATGCGCGCAACGTTCGGAACAGGTTTGAAGAGGTCGGGATCCACACCGACGGGCACGAGGCGCATGCGGTCGAA
Organism: Actinomycetota bacterium; assembly: GCA_043743395.1. Lineage (GTDB taxonomy): Bacteria > Actinomycetota > Acidimicrobiia > Acidimicrobiales > Ilumatobacteraceae > WLMZ01. The sequence goes on from JAYTWP010000017.1 coordinate 4,881, forward strand.
GCTGACGCCCATATCGGCGTTGATGTCTTTGATGCTGTTCTCGCTGACCACCACGATGCGCGGCATCCGGCTGGCGACGCGACCCTGCATCTTCACGAAGCTGTACCACCGACCAACGCTGCGGCGTTTCCATCGGGACGCCGCGTGGCTCATCTCGAGCTCGCGATCCTTGGTGATGGGGTGATGCAACGTAACCACGGTGGGGATGATCTTTTCGATCTGCAAGATGCTGTAACCGAGACATTGGTTGTCGTGCACCAGATCGAACTCGCGGCGGCGCGACTTGAGGGCCTTGTATGCCCGGGCACTGAATGCGAGCGGCTCGGGGAAGGTGCCGGTGAGGTATTGCAGTGTCTCGAGGACGTCTTCTTTGCTCTTCAGCTCCCAGTACGCCGGCAAACGACCGGGGTACTGCTCGTTGAAAATGTCGAGGCTGGGCAGCTTGTTGAGCGGAACGCGAGGATCAAGGATGGGGTAGGGCTGGCCGCCGAAGACTTCGATCTCATGGCCGAGATCGGCGAGTGCCTTGGTGAGATGGCGCGTATAGACGCCCTGGCCACCGACGTGAGGCTTGCCTCTGTAGGTGAGATAGGCGATGCGCAGGGCCCCGTTTGGGTCCAAGGCTGAAGACATAGAAACCTACGCTATCGGCGCACGCTTGCTGACCGGTAAGCGGCCGGTCCGAATCGATCTGGTCAAGATGACGCGCCGTCAGGCTCACTCTCGGTGATGTTTTGCCATCCGATGCGCATGATCCGTTGCAATGTCTGCCCAGCTGAGACAACAGTGGCGGCGCGAGGTCCCATCGGTTGTGAACCTGTGAGCAGATTGAATCCATCGGGTGGGCCCGACTGCGGCTCTACGCATGTTGCGTGATGAGGCTGGTCGTAAACGACCCAGTGATCGCAGTCGCTGCTGATGGTGACTGCGAGCGCTCCGTTTGCGCCGGTGTCGTACCGCAGTTCGAGGGGCTCGGTGGGTTCAATGAAACAGTCGTCCCATGGCCCATCGCTCGGCTCGACGAGGATTCCGGTGGGGAGCCCGTCAGCGTCACGGATGTACATGTTTGCAAACCGCAGGTTGGCCGACTGCGGCTTCACGAACCACGGATGCCAGCCGATCTGAGCGGGCATGTCGTGACTCGTTGCGGTGATCGCGAGTTCGGAGATCAGCGCATCGGCAATCAGGGCGATGCGCTGGCTGACGAAGCCGCCAAACGGCCACGACGGTCCGAACGTGCACGACATCGTGACGGCGTCCGCCTCAACGAGTTCGACATGCCACGACCGCGTGAACACGGTGCCATGGATCGCATGTGGCGCAAGGTTGAGCGGTAATTGGTAGGCCTCGCCGTGAAAGCTGAATCGGCCACGGCGCACGCGTCCCGCCCACGGTGCCATGGGATAGCACCCCCAACTCATCGGGTCGGGTTCACTACCGTCGTGGGGTCGTTCGATGAGCAGTTGTGTGTCGCCCACATGCAGCGATGCGACACGACCTCCGTCGTCCGGGCTAATGGTGCAACGTGCCGCGCCGGCGCGAAGTTCGATCACAACGCGAGTCTGCCGCATTGCACGCCCGCTCGACGTCTCCAAGAATTGGCCAAGGCACTTCGCCACCCCGACCGACTGACACAATGGGTCAGTGCGCGCATTGGTCCAACGAGTCCGTGAAGCAAAGGTCACTGTCGTTGGGGGAGCGTCCGACGCGACTGCCAATGAGGTGGTCGGCTCAATCGGTCGCGGACTCTGTGTGCTCGTCGGGGTCACACACGACGACACGCTCGCTCATGCAAAGAAACTCGCAGACAAAGTGTGGAATCTACGGATCATCGACGACGACAACGGTGTGATGAACCGCTCGCTCGCCGACACGACCCGTGAGCTACTCGTGGTAAGCCAATTCACGCTGTATGCCGACACGAGTGCGGGCCGCCGGCCGAGCTATATCGCTGCGGCACGGCCCGAGCATGCAGAGCCGCTTGTGGCTGCCGTCATCGACGAGTTACGTGTGTTGGGCGCCACGGTTGCGACGGGCCGATTTCGTACGGAGATGCATGTATCACTCGTGAACGATGGTCCCGTTACGGTGT
>JAYTWP010000018.1:0-3136 GCA_043743395.1 Actinomycetota bacterium
TCCGACGGCATCAGGTATTAGCAGATGTTTCCGTCTGTTATCCCTGAGTCCGGGGTAGGTTCCTCACGTGTTACTCACCCGTTCGCCACTAGATCTTCCGTAGTATTGCTACTACTTGGATCTCGTTCGACTTGCATGTGTTAAGCACGCCGCCAGCGTTCGTCCTGAGCCAGGATCAAACTCTCCGACAAGAACTTGCTCGATTGCTCGAGCTTCGTTCATTTTTTGAGAGCCATGATGCATCCGGGGGAATAGCCCGGTGCCAGCACCATGTCCTGCTCTTCTTAAGTATTTCTTTGGCCAGACGTTGGTCTGGCCGGAATTGACAAGCAGCTCCATCGCAAAAGGCGATGTGCTGCCCGCACTATCGTTCAGTCTTCTCTTCCGTTTTCAAGGAGCCGTAGCTCGTGCGACACACACCCTTGCGGGAGTTGGTGTCGCGTTCGGTGGCGTTTCGCCTTCCGAAGCGGGAGCAAACATTATCCGCAGACCTCGGTGACCGCAACCTCTTCGTCAAGAAATTTCGATGAGGTGGTGGTTGGCCTTCCCCTTGCGGAGCAAGAGGTAGCGGCCGTGCAACGTCGCGATGTCTGCGAGCAGGGAGTCTTCGCCCAAGACGGTGCCGTTGGCGCGAAAGCCCTTCTGCTGAAGCGTTCGACGAGCGTCGCTGTTCGATGACGCCAAGCCCGTACTCACGAGCACGCTATAGAGGTCGTCAAGCGACGAGCGCGCCACGACCGATGATGGCACCTCGCGTGACACCGCAGCGAGCGCCGCCTCAGACGCTGTCGTCGGATCGCCGCCGAAGAGCACTTCCGTTGCGACCCGGGCAGCCTCGAGTGCCTCATTTCCATGCACCAAACCAGTGAGTTCATCGGCGAGCGAGCGTTGCGCGATCCGCCTTTCCGGCGCAGATGCGTGTTGATCAAGGACATCGGCGATATCGGCCACCGGGCGCAACGAGAACATCTGCAGATAGCGCTGGACCATGACATCGTCGACCTGGATCCAGAACTGACGGAATTGATACGGCGAGGTCTTCGCCGGATCAAGCCACACGGCACCGTCGACGGACTTACCGAACTTCGTGCCGTCAGCCTTGGTGACGAGTGGATGCGTCATTGCGTGTGCAGACTTGGCCAGGCTGCGCCGGATCAGATCGACGCCGGCGACGATGTTGCCCCATTGATCCGAACCCCCGGCCTGCAGTTCAACACCCTCGTGCTCGTACAGATGGCGGAAGTCGTTGGCCTGAAGAAGCGAGTAGCTGAACTCGGTGAACGAGAGGCCATTGTCTGTATCAAGGCGGCTGCGTACCGAATCCTTGGCCAACATCTGATTCACGGTGACGAACTTGCCGACGTCGCGGAGGAAATCGAGCAAGCTGATCTGTTCGGTCCAGTCGGCGTTGTTGACCAGTTTGGCCTGGTACGGACCCGGGCTGAAGTCGAGCAAACGTTGGAGTTGGGTTTCAATGCGCCCGACGTTGTAGCGCAGCGTCTCGAGATCAAGCAGATTCCGTTCGTCACTTCGACCGGACGGATCGCCGACCATGCCTGTGGCCCCGCCCGCCAGTGGAAATGGTTTGTGACCGGCCAACTGGAACCGACGAAGGTATATCTGCCCGACGAGGTGACCGACGTGCAGTGAGTCCGCCGTTGGGTCAAACCCCACGTAGACAGCAATGGGGCCTGTAGCGAGGCGATTCGCGAGCGCAGCGCGATCGGTGGAGTCGTGAATCAGTCCACGAGCGTCGAGGTCGGCAAGCAGGTCCATAGCACCGTCTATGTTGCCACCTCACTACTCTCCTCGCGCGCTTGTTTGCGCACTAGGTTGGCAGTTCATGCATCATGCACTCTCACTTCCGCCATTCGGTGACTTGTCCGACCCCTCAGCGCTTGTCGACATCGCTCTGGCTGCTGAGGCCAACGGCTGGGACGGAGTGTTTGTATGGGACCATCTGCTTCGCCCGATTGAGCAGGCAACGCGGATCGCCGACCCGTGGATCATGATGACCGCTATTGCTGCCGCGACATCACGCATTCGCATTGGCCCGATGGTGACACCGATCCCCCGCCGTCGTCCGCTGAAGCTTGCGCGCGAAATAGCCACGCTCGACCTCGTCGCGAAAGGAAGACTCACGATGGGGCTCGGGCTCGGCGTCGATTCGGGCGGCGAACTCACACGTACCGCCGAAGAACTCGATCCGAAAGTACGCGGCGAAATGCTCGATGAGGGAATTGATGTCCTCGACCAACTGCTGCGCGGCGAGCACGTGGTGCATGAGGGCAAGCACTACAAGATGGACGGCATCACACTTGCGCCGACGGGCGTTCAACAACCTCGGGTTCCGTTCTGGTTGGCTACGCGCGGGGCCAACTTGACGCCGCTCAAGAGGGCGGCAAGGTTCGAGGGGCTCTGCCCCACCGTCATCTCGCCCGAGCGCTTCGGAGAGATCGTCGACTACATCGCCAACCTCCGCGGAAACCTTGATGGCTACGACTTCGCGCTGATGGTCACTCCCGATCACCACTTCGACGAGTACGCAAGCCGGGGCGCAACGTGGGCCATCCACGAAATGCAGCCCAGTTATTCGATTGCCCACATCATGGGCGTCGTGACCGACGCGATGCGGTAGAACCCCTGCCGGACAACGCCATGCAAGACCACTCTGTTGCCGAGGCACTTGCCGCGCAGTCGGCCTCAGCCCACCACATCGGCTCGCCCCTCTATGCAAGCCTGCTCGGTGGTCTGCTTGCGGATTTCGAGGCTGGCGGCATCACGGCGGAGTTGCTCGATGGTGTCACCGACCGACCCATGCACGATGCGATCCCGCTGCGGTACCTCGCAACAGCGCACCGCCTCGCACTCGCCGGCCAGGCTCCAACACTCGCGCAATATTACGGTTCGTGCGCAGGCAACTGGCACGGCGAGGAGATCGCATCTGTGTTCCTCGGCGTTGTTGCGCAGCACCGTGAGGAATTCAGAGTCGGATTGCGTCGTAACGTGCAGACCAACGAGGTCGGCCGTGCGCCCGCCCTGGCGTCGGGGTTCGCACTGATCGCCAGCCGCCACATGCCCGAGCTCGACATGCTCGAAATCGGTAGCTCTGCGGGATTGTTATCGCTTTGGGATC
>JAYTWP010000019.1:0-2842 GCA_043743395.1 Actinomycetota bacterium
CGGCGGGACTGCCGACGACTGCGGCGGATCTCCATCTTCGCCGCCGTGCGCGGCGTGACGCCGGCCTGCTTCCATACCTTGATGAATCGTTGCACCGCCGTCACGGCGCAAAGAGCCAGCATCACCCACAAGATGGGGAGCAGCAACGGTTTGATGAGCAGACCGAGCAGGAGCAAGATGATGCGCTCGGCGCGCTCCATAATGCCGCCCTTGGCTTCCAGGCCCAACGATTCGGCTTTCGCGCGCTCGTATGAGATAACCGCCGAGATCGCCATGATGCCGAACGGCACCATGGCGAGACGTGGGTCCGGGCCCGCTGCGTAGTAATAGGCAACACCCGAGAACAGAATCGCGTCGGTGACCCGATCGATCACTGAGTCGAAGAATGCGCCGCGTTGACTGACCTGGTTCGAGGCCTTGGCAAGCGCACCGTCGAAGAGATCTGGGAGCGCGGCAAGAATCACCAAACCGAAGCCGAGCAAGAGCCGTCCGCTTCCGATCGCGACGCCGGCGCCGATGGCAACAACCACACCGAGAATTGTGAGGTGGTCGGGAGACAGCCCAGTGCGACGGAGCAAGGCACCGATGGGGCGCACTGCTTGGTCGACCGGGGCCCGGAGTTTGCCGTCAAACATCGTGTCCAAGGCTACCCCAGGCCCACTGCAAACAACATTGGCCTGATCGCGCGACAATGGCCACATGACCCAATCGACACCGTCCGATCTGGCGATCGCATTTCGTTCGCTCCCCCGCCGCCTTCGCGAGGCTTCGGCTGGCGATGTCGATCAAGTCGATATCGGTACGGCGACAGCGACCGTTGAAGACGCGATCAGCGCAGCGGCATCACTCATGAACTGCGAATCCACAGCAAACGATGTCGCATCATTGATCGAGCGCCGACCTCTCGTTGAGTGGACGGCGGCGCAACTCAGCCAATTGCAGTCATACGCGAGCGCATCGGGTGCGGCGATCCGTGAGTTGCAAGATCGTAACGACAAGGCTCACTGACGACCTCAGGAGGTGGGTTCGTGCCAGTCGGTCTCGGGGTTGTCCTGAATGAGATGCTCGACAACGCGACCGTCGACTGCATCGACGAGTACCAATCCACGTTGGCGTGGCGGGTTCTCACTCGAGTAGCACAACACTCGCCATGTCGGCCGGCTCCGCAAACCACGCCACACCTGCTGAGCCGATGCGTGGCCAACGGCAAAACCCACGGCTGCGGTTGCGGCGACGAGGGCTTGTTTCTCATCGATCTGCATGCGCCAACCAGAGGTGAGGCTGAACACGCCGAAAAGGCCAAGCAGAATCGCTGCCCCGGCGAAACCTTTGTTCACCAGAACGGGCTCACCGCTTCGGTGCGACAACCACACAACAAAGCAAAAGACTGCGAGGAGCAGATACAAAAGTCCAGGTGTTCGGCGCCGGCTGTTGTCCGGAAACTGGTACGGCCCAACGAATTCGCTGGCGTTGAGATCATCGGGCAGCGCGTCTCGAATCTCGGCCGCGCTACTCGTTGGAGGTGACGTTTCAGACATCGGGGTTCAGGCTACGGCCGTCGGCCACGCCGCGCGTAGTTTCGCCGCCGTGTCCGCCAATGCCTCGGGTAGTGTCCGTGTGTTCGCCGTGGCGGTCATGAAGTTCGCGTCTCCGTTCCAACGCGGCACGATATGCGCATGCAAGTGCTGACGCACGCTGCCACCGGCCGGCTCGCCGAGATTGAGCCCCACGTTGATTCCGCCGGGCGACATCGCCGCCTTCACGGCGCGTATCCCCGAGGACACCGTGAGCCAGAATTCGGCGAATTCGTCCTTGGCGAGTTCTTCCAGATCGCCGACCTCGCGGTACGGCAAGACAAGCACATGACCAACGCTGTATGGGAAGGCGTTCATCAAAGCAAACGTGTTCGGCCCGCGATAGACGATGTGAGCATCCTCGTCGCTGAGTCCTGACCGCAAAATCCGGGTAAACACACTCGATTCGTCATCCGGATGGATTCCGCCGTCGGAGCCGGCAGAGATGACATACGCGGCCCGCCAGCCATTCCACAGATGTTCGAGGGGGGTCATACGGCCTGCGCCGCGCCCGCGCCACCCATTGCGACCTCTGTGGCGAGGCGGTCGATGAAGTCGGCAACGGACACGCCGCGCTCTACTTCGCCACCGCGCGGATTGACGCCGAATGTGTTGGCCGCGACGTCATCGTCGCCGACGACGAGCACGTAGGGAAGTTTGTCGATCTTGGCTGAGCGAATGCGCTTACCCAATTGATCGTTGGCTTCGACAACATCGACACGAAACCCGGCGGCACGCAACGACTCTGCCGTGGCACGCGCGTATTCTTCGTGCGCCGTTGCCACAGGCAGAATGCGCGCTTGAATTGGCGCCAACCACGCAGGGAACGCACCGGCATAGTGTTCGAGCAACACCCCGAAGAAACGTTCGATGGACCCGAACAAAGCGCGGTGCAACATGATCGGCTGATGCCGGTTGTTGTCGGCACCGACATACTCGAGGTCGAAGCGCACGGGATGATTGAAGTCGACCTGAATCGTGCTGAGCTGCCAAGTACGACCGATCGCGTCCTTGACATCGACATCGATCTTTGGGCCGTAGAACGCTGCGTCGCCGTGCTTGACCTTGTACGGCAATCCATGCCGATGCAGCGCCTCACGGAGCGCTTCGGTTGCTTTGTCCCAGATCTCATCGGAGCCGACTGACTTGTTGATATCGCGTGTGCTGAGATTGGCTGTGAAGTCGGTGAAACCAAAGGCGCGCAATACCGAGAGCACGAAGTCGAGCAAGGAGGCAATCTCGTCTTGCAGTTGATCCTCTGTGCAATA
>JAYTWP010000020.1:0-7537 GCA_043743395.1 Actinomycetota bacterium
GAGTGGCGTCGGATCCTGTCGGTCTTTTGGGCAGGTTGGCATTCTCTGACGCTCGATGAGCGCGGCCGTCTCGAAGAACTCGTGAAAGTGTTTGTTGCTGATAAGCGTTGGGAGGCGGCCAGTGGTTTTCGGCTGACCGACGAAATGTGCGTACTCATCGCGGCACAGGCCTGTCTGCTCGTACTCGAACTTGACATCGACTATTTCCGTGGCGTCGGATCGATCATCGTGCACCCCACCACCGTTGTCCTCACCGGTCCGCGCGCCACCAATACCTCCGGTGTGTTGTCTGCCGGGCCCTTCCCAGTACAAGGGCAGGCCCAGTACGAAGGGCCGGTTGTCATCGCCTGGGACGCCGTGAGACTCGAGGCTGGTCATCCCGAATTCGGCAACAACGTGGTCTTTCACGAGTTCGCGCACAAGCTCGACATGCTTGACGGAACCGTCGATGGTATGCCGCCCCTGCCCGATGCTGATAGCCGTCAGCGTTGGATCGAGGTGTGCACCCGCGAGTATTTATCGCTCCACGCAGAAACGGCCGGTCCACTCATCCGTGAGTACGGCGCGGTGAATCCGGGCGAGTTCTTCGCTGTTGCGACGGAGGTGTTCTTCTGTCGGCCAGTGGAATTGCGCGCCGAGAAGCCTGATTTGTATGCGGTGCTGGCCGACTTCTATCGCCAGGACCCCGCCACTCGGAGATGACTTTTGACCCTATTATCGGGCCCTGCACTGCGCCTACTCTGGCCTAATGACCACGACCGAGACTGTTGACGGCAACGAGGCAGCAGCAAGCGTTGCGTATCGTCTTTCGGAAGTCATCGCGATCTACCCGATCACCCCAGCGTCCGCGATGGCAGAATCCTGCGATGCATGGGCTGCCGTCCAGCGCCCCAATTTGTGGGGCGTCGTGCCCGAAGTCATCGAGATGCAGTCCGAGGCTGGCGCTGCCGGCACGTTGCATGGTGCCGCGATGCGCGGGGCCTTGGCCACCTCCTTCACTGCATCGCAGGGTCTGTTGTTGATGTTGCCGAACATGTTCAAGATCGCCGGCGAGTTGTCGCCCGCAGTCATTCATGTGGCAGCTCGTTCGATCGCGACACATGCGTTGTCGATCTTCGGGGATCACAGCGACGTGATGGCCGCGCGTACAACGGGCTGGGCGATGTTGTCGGCGGGCTCGGTCCAAGAAGCCGGTGACTTTGCGCTGATTGCACATGCCGCTGCGCTCGAGAGCCGCGTTCCGTTCCTGCATTTCTTCGATGGCTTTCGTACCTCACACGAAGTCGCCACGGTCAAGTTGCCGTCCGACGACGACATCGCCGCCTTGGTCGACGACCAATGGGTGACCGACCTTCGTCTGCGTGCGCTCGATCCAGATCATCCGGTACTGCGTGGTTCGGCCCAGAACCCAGACGTGTTCTTCCAGGCGCGCGAGGCCGGCAACTCATACACCAATGCGGTGCCAGAGATCGTCGAAGGCGCCTTTGCTCGCTTGGCCGCACAGACCGGGCGTCAGTACGGACTCGTTGAGTACACCGGAGCTCCAGACGCTGAGAGGGTCATTGTGCTGATGGGTTCGGGCGCCGGTGCGGTGCATGAGGCTGTGACCCGGCTGAACAACGAAGGCGCCAAGGTCGGTCTCTTGAGGGTTCGTTTGTACCGACCCTTTCCCTCGACTGCGCTCGTTGCAGCGCTGCCCGCCACGGTGCGCGCCGTGGCGGTCCTCGACCGCACGAAAGAGCCTGGCGCTCCTGCCGAACCGCTGTGCCTCGATGTGATCGAGGCGCTCTCCGACGCTGCCGGAGACGGGTTGCGTTCGATGCCTCGCGTCATCGGTGGCCGCTACGGTCTGTCCTCGAAAGAGTTCACACCTGCGATGGCCAAGGCCGTGTTCGACGAACTGAATGCCGCGCAGCCCAAGAAGCGCTTCACGGTCGGGATCGTCGACGACGTCACACATCTCAGCCTCAGCGTGGACACCTCATTCACCACAGATTACGCAGCACTGCGGGCCGTCTTCTACGGCCTCGGTTCGGATGGCACGGTTGGTGCGAACAAGCAAACGGCCAAGATCGTCGGCGATCTGACCGGTCGTCAAGCGCAGGGCTACTTCGTGTACGACTCGAAGAAGTCCGGGTCGATGACCGTGTCGCACCTGCGCTTCGACAAGGACGAAATCCGTTCGACATATCTCATCACCGAGGCCGATTTCGTCGGCGTGCATCAGTTCGGTCTGCTCGACCGTCTCGATGTTCTGTCGGTAGCCCACCATGGCGCCACGCTGCTGATCAACAGCCCCTATCCGGCCGCCGACACGTGGGCCCATCTTGCACGCGAGGTGCAGGATCAGATCATCGACAAGAAACTCGACGTTCATGTCATCGATGCCCATCGGGTGGCGCACGAGGCTGGTCTGACCGGTCAAATCAACGTCGTCATGCAGGTCGCGTTCTTCGCGCTCACGAACCTCATGCCACTCGCCGATGCCATCGCGGCTGTCGAGCAATCGGTGCGCAAGGCGTACGGCAAACGTGGTGGTCCCGTGGTCGATGCCAACATCACGGCGATTCGTTTGACGGTCGATGAACTGCGCGCGTTGTTGGTACCCGCCGTTGCCGATGCCACTCGCTATCGCCGAGCGCAGGTGCCCGCCGAAGCGCCTGACTTTGTGCAGCGAGTCACGGCGCGCATGCTCGCTGGTGAGGGTGACCTGCTGCCGGTCAGCGCGTTGCCCGTCGATGGCATGTTCCCCACCGGCACCGCCCGCTTCGAAAAGCGTGGCCTCGCCGCGGAGATTCCGATCTGGGACGAGTCGATCTGTATCGACTGTGCCCGCTGTGCATTGGTGTGTCCACACGCCGCGATCCGGATGAAGATCTACGATCCAAACGAACTCGAGGCAGCCCCGGCAGGCTTCCCCACCAAGAGCTTCCGTTCGCACGATCACCCGGGGCTCCAGCTCACCATTCAGGTCTCACCAGACGATTGCACGGGGTGCGGAGTCTGTGTCGATACGTGTCCGGCACGCTCCAAGAGCGAGGTTCGTCACAAGGCAATCAACATGCAGCCCATCGGCGAACACCACGCCAAAGAGGCTGTGCGGTTCGACTTCTTCCAGACCGTCACTGCCGTGGCGCCGGGTGTCCTCGAGCCCTCGAGCGTCAAGGGTTCCCAGACTCGCGAGCCGCTCTTCGAGTTCTCGGGTGCGTGTGCCGGGTGCGGTGAGACCCCATACCTCAAGTTGCTCAGTCAATTGTTCGGGGATCGCACAATAGTTGCAAATGCAACCGGATGCTCCTCCATATTTGGTGGGAACCTGCCCACCACGCCATGGGGAACCGACGCGAACGGGCGCGGGCCAGCCTGGGCGAACTCGCTGTTCGAGGACAATGCCGAGTTCGGGTTGGGCATGCGCATTGCGCTCGATCGTCAAGCAGACACGGCCAAACGGTGGCTCGTCGAGCTCACGCCACAGGTTGGCGCGACGCTCGTTGACAGCATCCTCGCCGTTGACCCGAGCCAGTCGATCGACGATGCAACGATCGCTCAGCAACGTGCCCTGATCGTTCAACTCGATGCGCAACTCGATGCGCTCGTCGCCGCACCGGATCTCGCCGCCGCTCAGCGTGCCCGTCGCCTACGCCCCTTGACTGGCACGCTCGTTCGCAAGAACGTGTGGATCGTCGGCGGCGACGGTTGGGCATACGACATCGGTGCCGGTGGCCTCGACCATGTGCTCGGTTCGGGACGCGACGTCAACATCTTGGTGCTCGATACCGAGGTGTACTCGAACACTGGTGGTCAGGCCTCGAAGTCGACCCCGCGGGCTGCAGTGGCCAAGTTCGCCTCAGCGGGCAAGACCACTGCCAAAAAGGACCTCGGCGCTGAGGCTCGGCGTTACGGCAATGTGTACGTAGCTCAAGTAGCTGTCGGCGCCAACGACATTCAGACCGTGAAAGCATTTGCGGAGGCAGAGGCGTGGCCCGGGGTCTCGCTGATCATCGCGTACTCCACCTGTATCGCCCATGGCATCGATATGTCGACCTCGATGTCGCATCAAAAGGTTGCGGTCCAGACCGGCTACTGGCCGCTCTATCGGTACCGTCCGGGCACCGACGAACACTCGATGCCATTCAGCCTCGACTCAAAGGATCCCACGCTGCCGGTCTCGGATTTCGTTGGTTCCGAAGGGCGGTTCACCATGCTCGCACGTTCGCATCCAGAGCAGTCGGCGAAGTTGCTCGCCCTCGCCCAGATCGATGTCGACGAGCGGTGGCGGTACTACCGACAGCTCGCCGGCCTCGAACGCACCGTTCCCAACTTGGGCCCACCTGCGTCGGATGATTCATCCGACGTCGGCGTCACGATCACCCATACCAGCATGACGGATGAACCAGCATGACCGCCGACATGACGACCCGGTATCTGGGCCTCAACCTCAATGGTCCCGTCGTGGCGTCGGCCGGTCCGCTCACCGGGCGTCTTGACACACTGCAACGTCTCGAAGCCGCAGGCGCATCTGCAGTGGTGCTTCCTTCGTTGTTCGAAGAGGAGATCGTCCGCTCGGCCTTCGAGCTGAACCACATGCCAGGCACCGGTGCCGCTGTGTTCGCCGAATCCACGAGCTACCTACCCGAGATGCCCGACACTCCCGCCGACGTCGATCGCTATCTCGCGCTCGTTACACACGCGGCCGAACGGTTGTCGGTGCCCGTCATCGCGAGCCTCAACGGATTGTCAACCGGGGGCTGGGTGAGCTACGCGGCCGAGCTCGCAGACGCTGGCGCGAGTGCGATCGAACTCAATGTCTATCTGATGGCATCAGACCCTTCGGACACCGCAGCCACGATCGAGAATCGGCTCATTGACCTCGTGCGTGCGGTCCGCGCCGCAGTCTCCATTCCGGTCGCCGTGAAGCTGTCGCCATTCTTCAGCGCGCTCGGCAACGTTGCCGAGGCTGTGGTGGGCGCGGGCGCCAACGGCCTCGTGCTGTTCAATCGCTTCTACCAACCAGACATCGACCTCGACAGTCTCACGGTGGTACCCAGCCTCGATCTGAGCAATTCGGCCGATCTGCGCCTCCCGCTGCGCTGGATTGGAGTGTTGCGCGACCGATTGCCTTGCTCGCTCGCCTTGTCTGGTGGGGTGCATACGTCGCGTGATGCAATCAAGGGCCTGCTCGCCGGCGCCGATGTGGTGATGACGACGTCGGCACTCTTGCGCTTCGGGCCCGAGCATGTGCGTGAACTCGTGCGTGGGATCTCTACATGGCTGGACGAGAACGACTACGAGTCGGTCGAGCAGATGCAGGGCAGCATGAGCCAGAACTCGGTGCCCGACCCAGATGCGTACGAGCGCGCGAACTACCTCAAGGTGCTCCGCCACGGCGCCGAGCGCTATTTGCCCCAGTACATCATTGCGGATGAGATCAACGCCGAGTCGGCCGCCGCGTCCAACGACTTGAACAAATGAGCCAAAGACCAAAACAACTGAGCCAAAGACTTGAACTACTGAGGAGGTCACAATGAAAGAGCTGATCTATCACCGTCACCTACTGCCGGCCGTGCAGCGCAACGCGCACCGGGTGTGTGTCACCGATGCATCCACCGGTGTGAGCACCACGTTCACCGAGCATCTTGATCGGGTGAGTCACCTCATTGGCGGCCTTCGATCACTGGGGATCGGTCGCGGCGATCGCTTCGCCATCATGACGATGAACTCGCCGCAGTACCTCGAGCTGTATCACGCCGCCTTCCTCGGTGGTGGTGTGGTGAACCCGCTCAACCTTCGCTTTGCTCCGAAGGAACTTGCCTATGTTCTTGCCGACTCCGGCACCAAGGTGTGTTTCGTCGACGCCATCTTCGCAGGCCTCATCGATGCCGTTCGCGTAGAAGCGGGCATCGAGACCGTGGTGCTCATCGGCGGAGGTGCCGTGCCACACGACATTGCGTACGAAGAGCTGTTGGAAGCCAGCGATGCGCTAATTCCAGATGAGGGGGAGGAGAACGATCCCGTTGTGCTGATGTACACGGGCGGCACGACCGGACTACCTAAAGGTGTGCTGCTCGATCAGCGCGCAGAGATCTTGAACATGTACCACGTGATGACTCGTGTCCAGATGACGCGCGACGATATTGCTCTCTTGCAGACGCCGATGTTCCATGCGGCTTCGATGTTTTCGGTGCTCGGTGGACCAGCGCTCGGGGCGCGCACCGTGACGATCCCGATGTTCGACCCTGCCAGGGTGATGGCCGCTGTCGAACAGTACGAGCCCTCGCTCACGGTGATGGTGCCAACGATGATCAGCATGGTGTTGGCCCACCCCGACTTCACACCAGATCGACTCGGCAGCTTCCGCAAGCTTGTGTACGGCGCCTCGCCGATGCCGCAGTCACTGCTCGAGAAGCTACTGGATATGTATCCGGCAACCGACATCTGGCAGGGCTACGGGATGACCGAGAGTTCCTCCATCCTCACGATGCTCGGCGCCGACGAGCATCGCGCTGGTGGCAAGTTTCTCGGGTCTGCAGGCCTGCCGGTGCCCGGCGTCGTGTTGAGCATTCAGGACGACCGTGGCGTGGAGCAACCCATTGGTCACGTCGGAGAAGTGTGCGCACGCGGTGGCAACTACATGGTCGAGTATTGGAACAAGCCCGATGCCACCACCGAAGCATTTCGTGACGGCTGGTATCACACCGGCGACGCCGGTTATCTCGACGACGAGGGCTACCTGTACCTGGTTGACCGCGTCAAAGACATGATCGTCACCGGCGGTGAGAACGTGTACTCCAGCGAGGTCGAGAATGCGTTGTCGACCCACCCAGCCGTTGCCCAGGTCGCGGTCATCGGGATACCCGACGAGCGATGGGGCGAGGCCGTGCACGCGATCGTGGTGCTCAAGCCGGGGGCAACGGCCACCGAGTCCGAACTCATCGTGCATTGTCGGGGACACATCGCTGGGTACAAGCTGCCCAAGTCGGTCGCGTTTCGAATGGAGCCACTGCCGCTGTCAGGAGCGATGAAGATCCTCAAAAAAGATCTCCGCGCTCCCTATTGGCAAGGCAAGGAGCGCCTGGTCAACTGACCTCGGCAAAATGGGCCTGGTCAACTGAGCCTGGGTCAGAGCCAGCGCACACTGTCGTCGTGGCCGTCAGCGCCAACGCCAACACCGCAGCTCGGGCACCACGCGGTGACGTTCAGTGGCGTGCCGCATGCCCCGTGTCGTGCGGGTTCGCCGCCGCTACGACGCGTGGCCCAACTCGACAGCATCGGCAAGATGGTGGCCAGTTCACGTCCGGACTCGGTGAGGTCGTACACGTAACGACGCGGCCGCTGTGAGTACGGCGTTGCCGCCACGAGGCCACTGCGTTCCATCCGCCGCAGTCGATCGATCAGCACATTTGGCGCGATGCCGGCGAGATCGGCAATGAGGTCGCCGAAGCGTCGGGAACCGCCGGAGAGGGCGCCCAATGTGAGCAGCACCCATCGGTCCCCGGCGATGTCGGTCGCTTCACGGAGAGCGTCATCGAGCATTGCG
>JAYTWP010000021.1:0-4746 GCA_043743395.1 Actinomycetota bacterium
GCGGCAAGACAACGTTGCTACACGTGCTCCTCAACAGGCTGGCTGCGACCTCAGGTGAAGCCTTTCTCGGCCCCAGCGTGGTGGTCGGCGAGCTTGAACAGGGTCGGCTGCAGCTCGCCGACACCGAGACGCTGCTCGAAGCCTTCATGCACGCAACGCAGATGACTGTGCCCGAGGCGCGCACCCTGCTGGCCAAGTTCGGCATCGGTGCATCAGAGGTCAATCGCTTCACGGGTTCGTTGTCGCCCGGTGAGCGCACTCGCGCAGTTCTTGCCCTGTTGATGGCCAAAGGGACGAACTGCCTGGTGCTCGACGAGCCAACGAACCATCTCGATCTCGCAGCAATCGAGCAACTCGAAATCGCCCTCGACGCCTTCGCGGGCACGGTGTTGCTCGTGACTCACGATCGAGCCTTGCTCGCCAACGTACGACTCACCCGAACGATCGAGATCGCGAATGGTCGGGTCGTGGCCGACGCTGTGGTCAGCGCGAGTTGAACTGACGCATCGCAGCATCGGCGCCGTCGCCGACCAGCACTTCCACGGCGTCTGCTGCGATTTGGACGGCGACATCGAGTTCTTCGCGTTCGCCCTTGCCAAGCCGAGACAGCACGTGTTTGGCGCCGTGCTCCTTCGAGGGCGGCTTGCCGATGCCGATGCGGACGCGGAGGTAGTCCTGCGTCTTCAGGTGTTGGGTGATGCTGCGCAAACCGTTGTTGCCAGCAAGCCCGCCGCCGACCTTAACGCGCACTTGCGCCGGGGGCAGGTCGAGTTCGTCGTGGACCACGATGATGTGCGCGGGATCGTTGATCGCGTATCGGCGTGTGAGAGCGCCGACCGATTGGCCTGACAGGTTCATGTACGTGAGTGGAAAAGCGAGTACGCAGCGTTTGTCACCGATGGTGACTTCAGCGACCATGGCTTTGTCGCGGCCGGCCTTCAGTTTTGCTGAGCACCGTTGCGCAAGGAGCGCGACGACTTCTTCACCGACGTTGTGGCGGGTGCGTGCGTACTCTTTGCCCGGGTTGCCGAGACCGATGATCAAGAAGTCGAAAGGCGTGCCGCGCCGTTCGGATCGCTCGCCGCGACCGAACAGTGCCACGGGTGCGGACTACTCGGCTTCGGGCGCAGCGGTCGGCTCGGTAGCGGCTGCCTCCGGCTCGGGCTCGGCCTGGCTGCCGTGAATCGCAGTAACGATGGCCATGTCTGGGTCACCGAGCGCCGTGACGCCCTTGGGCATCGCCAGTGACGAGAGACGGATGACATCGCCGGGCAGCATGTCTGTGACATCGACGATGAACTCGTTGGGCATGTTGCCCGGGGTGCACTCGACCTCGATCGTGTCGACCGAAGGGTCCACGAGGCCGCCAGCATCAAGCACGGCCTTTGCCTCGCCGGTGAGGTGCAGCGGCACCGACACAGTGAGCAACTCGCTCATGTTCACCTGCAGGAAGTCCACATGGCTCACGTTGCGCTTGACTGGATGCCGCTGCACATCCTTGATCACGGCTGGGTATGTCTTGCCGTCGACCTGGAGCTGGAGCACGGTGTTGAAGCCGGCGGGACCACTGAGTGCGAGGCGCAGGTCACGTCGAGCGACGGCAACGCTGACCGGGGCCATGCCCTGGCCGTACAAGACGCCAGGGATTTGATCGCCGGCGCGCAAGCGGCGCGAGGCGGGCGAGCCGGTTTCGCGGCCGGTGGAAGCAACAAGAGTGGTCTGCGACATGGTGAGTTCCTCCGCCCGGAGGCGATGAGAGGGAAGACTGTTCTCTTATAGAACGGTTCGCAATGCTACCGGCGCCGCAGGTTGGTTGCCACCCTCAGGCTTGGTTCTCGCCGCCGAAGATCTCGCTCACGCTGGTGTCGTCGAACACTGCCGAGAGCGCTTCGCCGATGATCGGAGCAATGGACAGCACCTCGAGTTGGGGGAGTTGCTCGACCGAGGGCATTGGCAATGTGTTCGTGAGGACCACCCGTTTGAACGGCGAGTTGCGGAGCCGCTCGATCGCCGGACCCGAGAGCACACCGTGCGTGGCCATTGCCCATACTTCGGAGGCTCCTCGTGACAACAGCAGTTCGGCAGCGGACACGACGGTGCCACCAGTGTCGATCATGTCGTCGGTGATGATGCAGACGCGGCCGTCGACTTCGCCGATGACCTCTTTTGCTTCGGCCACGTTCATGGTGCCCTTGGGCCGTCGCTTGTTGATGAACGCGACGTCGGCGTCCATGTCGCTGAGGTGCTGGGCGAATCGTTCGGCAACCTTCACGCGGCCGGCGTCGGGGGACACGATCACCATGCCGTTCTGGGCATGCTCGCGCACGTACTTTTCGAGGACGGGCATCGCGGTGAGGTGGTCGACGGGACCATCGAAGAACCCTTGGATCTGGCCGCTGTGCAGGTCGATTGAGACCATGCGTTTGGCGCCGGCTGCCCGGAACAGATCGGCGACGAGGCGCGCCGTGATCGGCTCACGACCTTCGGCCTTGCGATCTTGACGGGCGTAACCGTAGAACGGGCAGACGGCGGTGATGCGCTTGGCCGACGCACGATTGGCCGCATCGATCATGATCAGTTGTTCCATGATCGAGTCGTTGATGCTGCGACCGTTACACCCGAAGTGGGTCTGCATGATGAAGACGTCCGAGCCGCGCACACTCTCGGCGAATCGAGGACGGATCTCGCCGTTGGCGAACTCGACCAGATTGGCATTGCCGAGCGGGATGCCGAGATGGGCCGCCACTTCCTCGGCAAGGGCCGGATGTGTGCGGCCCGTGTACAAAGAGAGGCGCTTTGTGGTGACCTTTTCCATGTCCTGCGCCAGTGACGGATGTGCGCGACTGGTGTACAACGACACTCGTTGGGTCGAGACCTTCTCCATGTGCTGTTACTACCGCCCTTTCGGTTTCAGTCGACGGGCGCAGTGTAGAAGGCTCCGGTGACTTGTGCAGCAGTCACACTACTGCCAGCGGGCAGGTGACAATATGGCCCGACGTGCGCGCCCTCGCCAACTTCGGCGTCGCGACCCACTGAATTCTCGATCGTGCAATCGGGGGCGACGACGCAATCGATCAGTCGGGTGTCGGGCCCGATTTCGCAACCATTGCCGACCACGGTGCGGCCCTGAAGAATCGTGCCGGGGTAAAGCGTGACGTCACGACCGAGTTGCACGGTGACGTCGATGAATGTCTGTCGCGGATCGAGCATCGTGACGCCGTTGAGCAGCCAATGACGGTTGGTGCGGGCGCGCAGCTCGCGCTCGGCCAGGGCCAGCTGCCAGCGATCGTTGACCCCCGCAGTCTCTGCTGGCGGGGCCTGAACCGCTCCGATGCGGTGGCCCATGCTGGCGAGCGTGCCGACGACGTCGGTGAGGTAATACTCGCCCTGGGAGTTGTCGGGCGAGAGATGACGCAAGGCGGGTCCGAGGAGATCGCGCCGGAACGCATAGATGCTCGTGCAGACCTCATGGATCGAAAGCTCTTCGAAGCTCGCGTCGCGCTGTTCGACGATACGCAAGACGCGTCCGTCGCCCGTCTTCGAGGGTGCACGAACAACCCGCCCGTAACCCGCCGGGTCGTCCATGACGGAGGTCAACAATGTTGCTGCGTATCCGTTGGAGACGTGCGCGGCGACCAGGTCATCGAGGGTCTCGGCGCGAAGCAGCGGAGTGTCGCCTGGCAGTATCACGACGGTGGATTCGTCATCGAGGTCGTCGAGCTCGTGGCCGGGCATTGCCGACATACCAACCAACGCCGCGTCCCCTGTGCCACGTTGCACCTGCTGCTCGACGAACGAGACGTTTGCCCACTCGGGCGCCTGCTCTTGAACCTTTTTGGTGACGAGTTCGGCACCGTGGCCGACCACGACGATGGTGCGGTCCACATCGACTGCTTCGAGGGCGTGGATCACATGCATGACCATGCCGCGGCCACAGATGAGATGAAGGGGCTTGGGGCGCGCTGAACGCATGCGGGTGCCTTCGCCAGCAGCGAGCACAATGACGGAAACGGACATGCCAATGTTCTAGCGCAGATGGTCGATGCAGCGGCGTGCACCGAGCGCTGTGCGGTTGCATGGCTGTGCCGGCGGGCGCGCGCGAGTCCTAAAGATATGAGCTCCGGGGAGAGGACTCGAACCCCTATACACGGGATCAAAACCCGTTGTCCTACCATTGAACGACCCCGGAAAGGGCTCGCCATACGGTATCGGGCGACACCTCGTCGTAGCGACACAAAAAATTGGTCGACATCAGAAATCGGTTGCCAGGAACCGATGGGTTCTCCGTTGGAGTTGGTCGCTGACATGTATGGCGGTAGCGTCTCCAACTCATGGGTTCGTTGATCAAGAAGCGCCGTAAGCGCATGCGTAAGAAGAAGCACAAGAAGATGCTGCGGCGTACACGTCACCAGCGTCGTAAATAGCTTTCACGCAACCCGGCGCCAATGGTTTCGGCCATTCACGTTCGCTCGACCGCTCACCGAGGTGGGCGGTCGTTTTGCATTCTTCTCAAGGTTGCGTTGCGGTCATGACCACGGTGGCGTCAGGCATCGCGTGCACAAGGTCGGGGTGGTGTCCGCGCACGAACCAGGTGGCGCCGCTGCCGGCGAGTGTGGGCGACGTGCCGACCACCTCGCGAATTCGGTCGCGCCAACGTGCCAGTAAGGGCTCCACAACGAGTGCTGCAGGCTCGAGATCGTTCGGCCCATCGGCGGTGCACCCCCCAAGTTCGTCCCACGCCCAAAA